>CBFGUY010000108.1:0-14093 GCA_965651895.1 uncultured Algoriphagus sp.
TAATAAGGCACCAATCTCCAGGCATTTCCCTCACCCATAAAAAAGGTGAGGTCGTAAACTCCCCTCTGTGCCAGTGCAGCTTTGAAGCGGTGATCATGACCGACAATCCACGCCGTAAGATACCCCGCATAGGAGCCTCCCGTCAACACCAACTGATCTTTATCTATCCATTTGTATTCTCCAGCAGCCTTGTCCAGTGCTGTCAAGACATCCTTTGCCGGTCCATCCCCCCAGTCTTGATAGTTCCCTTTTTGGAAAGTTTTACCATATCCTCCACTGCCTCTTGGATTGGCATATACCACTCCATAGCCTCTGCCAGCCAACACCTGAAACTCGTGCCACATACTTGATTCCCCAGGCCCCCACATAGCAGTAGGCCCTCCATGCATTTCTAGCACTGTGGGGTGCTTAGCTCCATCTTTTAATCCAAAAGGAGGCATCACCCAATAATCTATTCCGAATCCATCTTGTTCAAAATGATGAGACGCTGGGACTGAAACCCATCTCTCAGCCAGCCAGGAACTATTATAGTTGGTAAGCACCTTTTCATTTTTCCCATCTAGGGAGGAGATATACAGCTCACTAGGGTTGGAAGCTTCTGTCTTAGCATATACAAGTTGATCCCCATGAACATCAAAGCTGTTTATCCCAACCGGTCCGGTCAGAATTTTGGATATTTTACCATTCGCAACATTTGCACGGTATAGTGTAACCCCTCCTTCATTAGGGCCTGAGAAAAAGATTGACTTGCTGTCATCCGACCATTTTGCCCCACCTACTCTCCTGTCAAGTTCCTCTGTAAACCACCTAAGGTCTGACCCATCAGCCTTAACTGTACCTATCAGACTTTGATTAAATACCCTATCTTCAGTATTCTGTCCTGACACTAGGATAAACTTCCCGTCGGGTGAAAATGTAGCCCCACCTAAACGGTAATTTTCCTTCTGTAGAAAGATTGATACGGATTTATCAGAAAGGTTGATTTTATAAATATCCGAATCTTCAATAGCATCAGGATGCCCATCGCTTTCTAGACTGCTGGCCAAAATATAGCTACCATCCGGGGACCATGTTGCCGATCCAAAACTCTGGTAACCGGACGTCAGCATCTCAGATGTTTTAGTCTTTACATCAATGATTGCCAAGTGCCTGAAATCAATATCAGTAGAGAGACCCCGCTCGCCAAGGAAATTCAATCTATCGATCACCCTGGGGTCATTTTTCGATGCATTTTTAGCCAACCATGCCCTTAACTCATTGATATCTCCATCCATATCAGGCTTAGACTCATCTTTCACCAACCCTTCCTTGACTGCATGGTAGTTCGGTTCGTCCCCATATTTGCGTCCAGGCCGGGGATTTGGCCAGGAAGGGTCACCTTTTACAGCCCACAGCGGCACTGAAATAGAATAAAGGATTTTTTTGCTGTCAGGAGACCAAACAGGCCCTGAAGCACCATTTTTTTCAGAAGTAAGCACCTGGGCTTCTCCTCCATCCAAAGGCAAAATCCAAATCTGCGATTTACCTTCCCATTCCCGTGCAAATGCCAACTTCTTTCCATCAGGGGAAACTGCATAATTGGACAGGTTCGTAGCCGGACTGTTAAGGACTTTAATTTCATCCGGATTTTGAAGGCTCATCAATATCAACTGGCTTTTATAAGAATAACCATCCTTTTTTGTGGAATCAATGAAGCTTTTCACAAAAAGCACGTGCTTCCCATCCGGAATAATCTCAGGATCAGATACAGTTACAATATTTACTAAGTCACTTAGTTGAATAGGCTTCTTTTCCTGAGCCCAGACCAAATTGCTCCAAAGTATCAGAAGGGTAATGCAAGTGGCAACTTTTGTTCTCTTCATATTAGGGTGGGTTGAAAAACTACGTTAGGTAATTATAGTCAATCTATGGAAATTTGCACTTCCATTAAATCAGTTCTGGACAAACAGCTTTATTATAGGACGACAAGCCAAATATCTATTTGGTGGGTAATGCCATGGTTAAACACTGCCGCTTTCTATTCAGTTTTATGTAAAGAGAAGAATTCAGGCTTCCTTTTTGAATTCACTGTCCCTTTAAACCCATTGCTTCATGATCAAGCTTTGTCTTAGGATCCTTTCCATTGTCCTGTTCATGCTGCCCTATGTTGCGGCTCACGTTTATGGACAATCTGGCAATTATACCTTCCAGATCAATGACCAGTTGGACGAGCGGATCTATGCCATCGACAGGCTTACTTTCTTTGAGGATGAAAGTAATAAACTGGAATTGGAAGATATGCTATCCCCGCACATGGCGGGAAGACTGAAGATCAATCCTGACTTCAACAAACATCAGTTTTCTACCGAAAACACCTACTGGGTGAAGGTCTCCATCCGGAAAACCCCACGAAGTAAGAAGAATTGGCTATTGGAGTTTTACGATCAGACTATTGATGAAATTACGGCCTATATCCCTGTCGAAAATGGTTTTAAAGAAATACAGCTGGGAGATAAAGCACCTTTTGGCGACAGGATTTTTTCCCATAAAAACTTCCATATTCCTGTAGAAAACCAGTCGGAAGGGATTGATACCTATTATTTCAAAATCAAATCCTCCCAAAAAGCAGATATCCGCATTGCTTTCCGCTCCTACAACCGGTTTATTTATTATGCCCTGAATGAGTATTTTTTATATGGGATTTTCTATGGGATGATTCTGATTATTTCCCTTTATAACGGCTTGATTTATCTGGCCATCAAGGAGGTTAAATACCTATATTATGTCTTCTACCTGCTGAGTGTGGGGACTTTTGCGGCATGCGTGGACGGCATTGCCTTTCAGTACCTATGGCCCAACTACCCAGAGTGGAACCAGCCTGCATCCGGGCTTTCCAGTTTTCTGATCATAGTTTTTGCATTACTTTTCTCCACTCACTTCCTCAATCTGCAGAGAAGATTCCCCAGCATGCACCGCTGCTTCCATATCCTTCTTATTGCCAAGACTATTCTTTTCACTTTGGGACTGCTATTTTATCCCATTCTTTTAGAAATCCAGATTTACGATATTATACCGTTCTTTCTAATTCTGTTTTCTAGTATTTATGTATGGGTGAAAGGCTATAGCGTGGCACGGCTTTTTGTGATCGCTTATGGGGTTTTGTTTCTGGGAGTTGCATTGAAAGCCATGGTGCATACCGCTATTATCCCACATAGTACAGTCTTATATTACAGCTTACATCTTGCGTTTTTGGTGGAGATGCTTCTGCTAACCTTAGCCCTCGGTGACCGGGTGAAAATCCTAAAAGACAACCGGGACCGCGCGATGCTCAGGTCTTTGCGCCAGGCAGAAACAAATGCCAAACTCAATGAAAAAGTAAATAGAGAGCTAGAGCAGCGAGTAAATGAACGCACTCAGGAATTGGCACACAAGAATCAATTACTACTTGAATACAATCAGCAGATCTTACAAAAGGATGAGGAGATCAAGCGTATCAACTCCCTACTGGATAAGGACATATGGAAACTCAAATCCCAGATTAAGGAAAACCTACAGGCTAGAATTACCAACAAAAGGATGAGCTATGCCGATTTTATAAAGATTTTCCCTGATTCTAGCTCTTGTCTAAGATACCTAGAGCAGGTAAAGTGGGAAAATGGCTTCAGCTGCAAAGCTTGTAATCATGGGAAGTTTTCTAAGAGTTCCAAGATTTTTCACCGCCGCTGCTCACGCTGTGGACATATAGAATCCGCTACTGCCGGGACAGTATTCCATGGTATCCGTCTCCCAATAGAAAAAGCATTTTACCTCGCCTATACCGTGATCTCGGAGCATGACAAACTCACCCTGGAAGAACTTTCCAAGCTTCTGGACTTGCGGGTAAATGCCATCAGCAGCTTTAGGGTAAAGGTGAAACTGCAGTTAGAGATGAAAGGAATCCATCAACCTGAGTGGGAAGATATAGTACTGGAAAGATCGCATGAATTGAACTGATCTCAGAGAAAAACCAAGAATCGGGAATCCTGATAACGAAGCGTGATTGGATTCAGATAAATATCCATTCTAACTTAGATAGGCTGTTTTTCACTGAAAACAAAGCAGGAATTCTCGTCTAAAAACGATGGATTTTAACATCTTTTCCCAATTGATTTCCCAATTAATTTTTCCCCTGCTGGCATGAGGTTTATAGTTTCATTTACCGTTTGCAGAGCACCGCAAGCTTTTAATGAAAACTATAACAAAACCCGATTAGCCAAATGGAAAAATTGCTACACGAGAAGGAATGTATGCTGCGCCTCAGCAGGTATTTTCTACTTTCCTTTCTCCTACTCTCTATAGTTATCGTCCATGATTCGTTTGGACAAAACGTACCGGTCACGGGTACCGTGCTTGATGATATGGGGCAACCTCTACCTGGAGTAAATGTGGTCATCAAAGGAACCACCAACGGAACAGTGACAGATCTGGACGGGAAGTACGCACTAGAGGCTCCAGACGATGCTGTGCTTGTTTTTACTTTTGTAGGATTTACCACTCAGGAAGTACCGATCAACGGAAGATCCACAATAGATATCTCCCTGGAGGAGGATCTCGGTGATCTTGATGAGTTTGTAGTCGTGGGATATGGTATTCAGCGGAAAAGCGACCTTACTGGCGCCATTTCCAGCGTAAAGTCTGAAGACATCAGCAGGCTGCCTGTCTCCGACGTGACGCAGTCGCTTCAAGGTAGGGTCAGCGGTGTGCAGATCACCCAAAACTCCGGTGCACCGGGAGCAGGATCTACCGTACGTATCCGTGGAGTCGGCACACTCAACAATTCCTCTCCTCTGTTTGTGGTAGATGGGATGCTGTTGGATGATATAGATTTTCTTAATCCAAATGATGTACAGTCTATGGAAGTACTGAAAGATGCTTCGGCTACAGCAATCTACGGTTCCAGAGGTGCAAATGGGGTCATCATCGTCACTACCAAGCAAGGATCATTTGACACAGACACAAGAATCAGCGTGGATGCTTACACCGGTGTGCAGCAAGTAGCCAATAAAATAGACATGGTAAATGCACGTCAATTTGCTCAACTGGCAAATGAGCTGGAACAAAACGTGGGGAATGAGCCTATTTACAACGTCAATGACTATGGAGAAGGAACAGACTGGCAAGATTACATCTTCAGAAACGCCCCTATCAATAATGTGAGTTTAAGCGCTACTGGAGGTTCGGCAAAAACGAATTTCAACTTAAGCGCAAACTACTTTAATCAGAAAGGGGTGGTTAAAGAATCCGAGTTTGAACGGCTGACCATACGTCTGAATAATCAATATAAGATGAGTGATGCGGTGACTTTCGGTCACAACCTTTCATTTATCTACTTCAACCAACAAAATGAACCAGGCGTGGTGGGAAATGCGTATAGGGCTTATCCGATTTTTGCCCCCACCCAGCCTGACGGAAGCTATACCAATACCACTCCGGTAGGTAATCCAGCGGCACAGTTTGACTATAACTCAAACAATCAGACCAACAACTACCGTGGGGTGGGCAACTTCTTTATGGATGTGAAGTTCCTCAAGGATTTCACCTTCCGTAGTAATGTAGGCTTGGATCTCGCTTTTCAGGATGAAAAAAGATTTACACCTGTATATTTTGTCTCGCCTACCCAGCAAAACCCTGAGAATTCCGTGAATGTAGAAAATGTGAGAAACCGAAATATCCTCTGGGAAAATACGATTAACTACACTAAAGAATGGGAAGACCATAGATTGAATCTTTTAGGTGGTATCACTACTCAGGATTTCTATACGGAGACACTAGGAGGCGGGAGAAGAAACCTGCCTGGCGAAGATCCCTCACTTTGGTACCTCAATGCAGGTGAACTGACCACGCAGACAAACAACAATTCCGCAGGAGACTGGGCTATGCTTTCCTATCTTTTCCGGGCAAATTATACCTATAAAAACAAATTCCTTTTCACCGGTACTTTCAGAAGGGACGGCTCCAGCCGATTCGGAAGAGAAAACCGATTTGGCAATTTCCCTTCAGTGGCACTGGGATATAACATCATCGAGGAAGCATTTCTGCAGGATCAGTCCTTTCTTTCCAACCTAAAAATCAGGGGTAGCTGGGGAAAAATAGGAAATGATAAAATCGCCTTTTACGAAGGAAGACCGGTGGTTACTGGAAATGAGAATGCGGTATTTGGCGAAAATGAAGAGTTGATATACGGCGCAACATTGACCAGATTGGCAAACCCATTTATTAAATGGGAAGAAACCGTGACCTCAAACATTGGGTTTGAGTTCGGCTTTTTTGATGAGAAACTGACCGGTGAGTTGGATTATTACACCCGTAAAACCAATGATATTTTAGTTTCTGTTCCTATTCCAGCCTATGTGGGCTCAGCCAACAATCCCGTCATAAATGCAGCCAGCGTTAAAAACTCCGGTATTGATTTGACATTGAACTGGAGAGATCAGAAAGGCGAGTTTGCCTATAACTTCGGTATCGTCGCTTCTACGGTCAACAATGAGGTGTTGAACTTAGGCGATGGTAATGAAGCTATCTTCGGAGGTGCAGTTGGAATAAGCGGTTTTCTGGGATCCAGAACGGTAGTGGGACAGTCCATCGGTCACTATTATGGATACAAAACAGTAGGCGTCTTCCAAAACGAAGCCGATCTGTCATCTATTCCTAGGAGAGGATCGGAGGTAGCAGGTGATCTGATCTATCAGGACACTAATAATGATGGCGTCGTGGACAACAATGACAGGGTAATCCTGGGAAGTCCTATACCAGACCTAATCTTCGGTTTCAATCTGGGGTTTGATTACAAAGGCTTTGATCTACGTGCTGATTTCAACGGTACTTACGGCAACGAGATCTACAATGCAAAAAAGCAAACCCGTTTCAATACCTATAATTTTGAAACGAGCTACTTGGACAGATGGACCGGTGAAGGTACCAGCGACTCTGAACCTAGAATCACCAACGGTGGCCACAACTACGAAGTCTCAGACAGGTTTATAGAAGATGGGTCATTCCTTCGCCTGAGAAACATCCAAGTGGGCTACTCCTTCTCCGATGTGGCACTTAGCAAAATCAAAGTCCAAAACTTCAGGGTTTATCTATCTGGGACGAACGTTTTCACCTGGACGAAATATTCAGGATATACACCTGAAATTGGTGGGGGATCTGTGATCGGAACCGGATATGACAGCGGTTTATATCCGCTAGCAAGAACATTTAACTTAGGAATATCTGCCAGCTTCTAAACCCAAGCAAACCATGAAAAATAAACTAAACTATAAATCAATAGCAGTTGGACTCGGCATTCTCTGCGGCGTGGGTCTAACCTCCTGTGAGGACTATTTGGACAAAGCCCCATTGGGTGAACTGACTTCAGAGAATTTCTTTAAAGATGAATTACAGGCTACTCAGGCTGTGAATGCTATTTATACGCATCTCAGAAGTTTCAATGTGCATGTGTTTTCCTATATAGGGATCACGGATATAGCTTCGGATGATGCGGACAAAGGCTCTGTCCCCGGAGATGCAGGATTTCTTCAGGACATCAATGACTTTACTTTTGATGCCAACAATACTGCGGTAAATGGTATCTGGTCAGGATACTTCCAGGGAATATTCCGTGCCAATCAGGTAATAACCAATGTACCGGAAATCGACATGGATGGGGAATTGAAAAGCAGACTCATCGGTGAAGCCAGATTTTTGCGGGGGTATTTCTACTTTTTCCTTGTACGGACTTATGGAGACCTACCACTGATAGACCGTCCGTTGAATCCGGATGAATATACCCAGTCAAGAGTGCCGAAAGAGCAAATTTACCAATTCATCGAAGAGGATTTTGAGTTTGCGGCGGCCAACTTGCCTGAGAAATCCGAATATCCGGCCTCGGAGCTTGGAAGAGCTACTGCAGGGGCTGCCAAATCATTTTTGGCAAAAGTGCATCTTTTCCAAAACGAGTTTCAGGAAGCTTTTGACTTGGCCCAAGAAGTTATAGCAAGTGGAGAATACGCCCTTTATCCTGATTACGAGGCGATTTTCAGAAGAGAAGGCGAACATTCTTCGGAGAGTATCTTCGAAGTATCCACAGTGGCACTGGAAGCCGGAGGAGGAGGATCCCAGTTCAATGAGGTACAAGGCATCCGGGGCAACCCTAATAACGGCTGGGGTTTTAATGGCCCATCCGATGATCTAATGGCCGCATATGAAGAAAATGACCCAAGACTGGAAGCTACTATTATCAACGATGGTGACACTTTGCCCTCTGGCGAAGTGGTGACCGCAGATCAAAATATGGCCGGAAATGCCAGATTCAGCAAAAAAGCATGGTTACCCGAAAGACCACCATCCGGCTTTGGAAACAGCGGGGCAAACATCCGCTTGTTCAGATACGCAGATCTCCTATTGATCGCAGCGGAAGCAGCGAATGAACTCGGGAATTCTTCTCAGGCATTAGAATATGTAAATATGGTCCGCGAGCGGGCCAGACAGGGAAATGGGGATATTTTGCCTGACTTGACCATGACAGATCAGTCCGCCCTGCGGGACGCCATCTATCATGAGCGCAGGGTGGAGCTGGCCATGGAGCAGCACAGGTATTTTGACCTGGTAAGACAGGGAAGAGCCCAGGAAGTATTTGCGGAACTGGGAATCACCTGGACTCCCGGCAAGCACGAAGTCTATCCTGTACCACAGTCCGAAATAGACATTAGCGGAGGTTCAATCACCCAAAATCCGGGGTATTAAGCCCCTTGACTCCTGTCTTCCTTGCTGGGGCGGGAGTCTCCTTTTTTTCTCATTTTCATCCTATTCATAAACTATGAAACCCCTATTCGTCCTTTCACTTCTAGCCCTTTCTATACTTTCTTCTGCTTGCAAAAAATCAGAACAGCAGGCTGACACCATAAAGGCTACTCCTTATGATATCCATGTAGAACTGGCCTGGGAAAAATCACCGGAAGCAGATTCCTATGGAGTCTGGGTGAGCATGGATCAAGATCACTATACCAGACGGGCCATATTGAAAGACACCATTTACCTGGATTTTGTAAATGATCTGGGTATGGAGCTAGCCCTGGATTATGAAGTCAGGGCATATTCCGGGGAGGATTCTACGATAGTCGGCAGAGTTGCCACCAAAACCCATAAAATGACAGATGAGGAGCTTTTGGATATGGTGGAATTCTATACCTTCCGGTATTTCTGGGATGGAGCCGAACCTAATTCAGGAATGGGACCGGAGCGGATTCACATTGACGGTGAGTATCCTCAAAACGATGCCCATGTTGTCACGACAGGGGGATCCGGAATGGGTATTTTCGGATTGATTGCCGGAATGGAGAGAGGTTGGATCACCAAGGAGGAAGGTGTGGCACGATTTGAAAAAATAGTGGGCTTTTTGGAGAATGCAGACCGCTTTAAGGGTGTATGGCCCCACTGGATCAATGGAGAGACAGGAAAAGTCCAGCCATTTGGTCAAAAAGACAATGGTGGAGACCTAGTAGAATCAGCATTTCTGATGCAGGGTCTGATAGCAGTTCGGGAGTATTTCAAAGACGGTGACGAACGTCAGAAAGCTGTTGCTGACCGCATCGATCAACTCTGGAAAGAAATGGACTGGAACTGGTACACTCAGGACGGGCAGGATGTGTTGTATTGGCACTGGTCACCCGAGTACGCATGGGATATGAATTTCCCTCTGGAAGGCTACAATGAATGCCTGATTACGTATGTCTTGGCGGCCTCCTCTCCTACTCATAGCATCGTACCGGAAGTCTATCATAAGGGATGGGCAAGAAGTGGTGGTATCAAATCTGACAATGAAGCCTTCGGCTACGACTTGATCTTAAAGCATAACGGCGCCGAAGAAAAGGGCGGCCCGCTTTTCTGGGCTCATTATTCATATCTTGGATTGAATCCTATGGGACTTACAGATCAATATGCTGATTACCAAAAACTAAACACCAATCACACCCTGATCAACAGGGCACATGCAGTGGAAAACCCCGGTGGATTTGCCGGCTACGGTGAAGATCTGTGGGGGCTTACCGCCTCTTACTCTATCAATGGATACAATGCCCATTTCCCAAGGAACGACACAGGCGTGATCTCTCCTACTGCAGCGATTTCTTCCATCCCATATACTCCTGAGGAATCCATGAAAGTGATAAAAAATCTCTATTACAATTACGGTAAAAAAGTATTGGGAAGATATGGATTCTATGATGCCATGAGTCCTGAGCATGACTTTTTTCCTGAGCGTTACTTGGCCATAGACCAGGGGCCGATGGTGGCCATGATCGAAAATTACCGGACTGGATTAGGGTGGAAACTATTTATGGGTGCTCCTGAAGTACAGGAAGGATTGAAGAAATTGGGGTTCAAAAGCCCTAACCTGAAAAATTAAGCGCTTTTTTAACCTGTCAAATTTGATCGGAGAGCATTTTCTATGAATCTCCGATCAAATTCGCTTTTTATTGACTGCACTATAATAATTCTTCAGTATCAATATCCACTGCTCTCACATCTACTTTTTACTGTCCACATTTCCCCCACAGAACTTTTCTGCACTAAATCCAAACTAAATCCCTAAATGTCCGTCGATAGACAGGTGAAAATAATCATCTATGCCACTCTCGCATTGGTTCAGGCAATCTGAAACAAATGGATCTGCGTCCTCTGCGTAAATCTCCGCGCCCACTGCGGTCAGGCAAAAACTATAATTTCCACATACCTAGCTATTTCCCTAGATGTGAACGGAATTGAATCTATTTTTGATATATGAATACAATGACTGTCGAAAGAACCATATCCATCCGGGGACTTTTTCGGATCAGCAGACCTATCAATCTGCTGATGGTAGCATTTGCACAGTTGATGACAGCTTACTTTTTAGTAGAAACCACCCGTTCAGGTTTGCCTATACTCCAGGATTACAAGCTCTACGTGATCATCTTTTCCACCCTGCTGATCACTGCGGCCGGCTATATGATCAATGATTATTACGATGTCAAAATCGATTATGTAAACCGCCCTGGCAATGTGGTCGTCGGAAAGGGGATCAAACGCAGAGTGGTACTTTTACTTCACACCTTGCTGAATTTCACAGCTATAGGATTGGGGTTTCTCGTCAGTCCCAGCGTTGCTTTAATCAATTTTGCCGCTGCGTTTTTGCTTTGGTTCTACAGCAACCAGCTGAAAAGGGAACCCTTTATCGGGAATTTCACCGTAGCTCTGCTCACAGGCGTGTCTATTTATCTGATCGCCTTCCATTACCAAAAGTCGGAACTCCTGGTACTTACTTATGCCATTTTTGCCTTCTTCCTCAACCTTATCCGAGAAATCATCAAGGATATAGAAGATAGACAGGGTGACCGAAAGCATGGATGCCGAACCTTACCTATCGTGATTGGGTTTCGAAAAACAAAAGCTGTGATTTTTCTGATTGCAGCCGTGTTTGTCTGCGCAATATTGGTGGTGACATTTGAATTAAACCGATCCATAATCTTCATCTATTTTGGAGGACTGGGAATCTTTTTTCTCTATTTCATGTATCGAATCTATCATGCAGACCGCAAGGACCACTTCACGCAATTAAGCGCAATTGCCAAGGTCTTGATGCTGGTGGGGACGCTGAGCATGGGGTTGCTATAACTTCATTATCCTACATTTAATATTCGTCTCAGAATCATTCTATTTTTGAGTTGAACAACATACAGCTGTATATAATCGCTTGTAACTAATAAATCACAATATGGAAATAATCATATCCGATAGAAGAACTATAAAGATTGAAGCCGTTTTAGAATTATATCGTGCCAACAAATGGAGTTCAGCGGACAAACCAAGTGAGCTCTATAACGGACTAATAAATTCCCACTCCCTGTTCTCAGCATGGGACAAGGACAGACTTGTTGGAATAGGCAATGCTATTTCAGACGGTTTCCTGGTCGTTTACTACCCTCATTTACTTGTTCACCCGGATTTTCAAGGAAAAGGGATTGGAAAGATGATTATTAGCAAAATGCAGGAAAAGTATGAGGATTTCCATATGCAACTATTAACAGCAGACCGAAAAGCAATCAATTTCTATCAAAAAGCCGGTTTCACAAAAGCAGGAGATACAGAACCTATGTGGATTTATAAAGGGAATGAGCATGGCTAAACATTAAGTAATAAAACAAGAGAGCTCATGTTCCTGTTAAATCCGCCGAACAGGCTCGTAAATCTTAAATTCAAGGTCATAAGTCGCAAATCTTCCCTATTTTCAGGCAAATTTTTCAAAAATGCTAGACAGCAAATTACTTGTAATCAAAATCGGGTCGAATGTACTGACTCAGGAAAACGGACTTCCTGATCTGGAACGGATGGAAAAACTCGTGACCCAAATTCAGGAATTGACTTCCCGTGGAAAGAAAATCGTGCTGGTGAGTTCCGGAGCAGTGGCTTTTGGGAGACAGGCTATTCCGCTTCCCGAGAAACTAAATCCCGTCTTCAAAAAACAAATATGGGCTTCTACAGGTCAAATCCGCCTGATCAATCAATACCAAAACTTCTTTGAAAAGCATAATCAGCCAGTTGCTCAGATCTTGGTGACAAAGGAGGATTTCCGTGACAGAAAGCATTTCCTGAACATGAAAAACTGCGTACAGGCATTGCTTTCACAGGGTATTTTACCCATTATCAATGAAAATGACACCGTTACGATCACTGAGTTGATGTTCACCGACAACGATGAACTGGCAAGCCTTACGGCTGCTATGATCAATGCGGATACGATGGTACTGCTGACCAATGTGGAAGGAATCTTCACGGGAAATCCCTCTGAACCCACTTCTGAACTTATAGAAAAAGTGGCTTCCAGCATGCCCGAAGTATCCAATTACATATCCGCTTCCAAATCATCTTTTGGACGGGGCGGAATGCTTACCAAGTATGCCATGGCCAAAAAATCGGCCGATCTGGGCATTCAAGTGGTTATTGCCAACGGCAAGCGGGACAATGTTTTGGGTGAATTTGCAGACAAAACCTTGCGCTGTACATGGTTTGAGCCGCAGAAAGCCAAGCATGGCGCAAAGAAATGGCTGGCACACGGCGAACATTATTACGTAGGAGAAGTTACAATCAATGAAGGTGCAAAAACCTCCCTTACCTCCGAAGTAATCCGAAGTTTATTGCCGATTGGAATTATTAAACTGGAAGGTGAGTTTTCCAAGGGAGATATCTTGCTTATCCGTGATGAATCCGGGCATAAAATCGGGCTTGGCCGTGCAGAGTATTCCTCCAAAATAGCCAATGAACGAATTGGCGAAAAGAACCACAAAGCATTAATACATTACGATTACCTCTATATTTTCGATCATGACTGAGTACCAACATATATTTGAAGGAGTAAAGAAAGGAGCAAGAAAATTGACCGGGCTCAGCAATGAGAAAGTCAACCAGGTATTGCATAATCTGGCAATTTCGGCGGTAGAAAACATGTACTTTCTACTGGAAGAAAACCAAAAGGATCTGGATCGCATGGATAGCAATGACCCTATGTATGACAGGCTTTTGCTTACCGAAGAGCGAATCCAGAATATCGCCGGGGAAATAATCCAAGTAAGCGCCCTACCAAGTCCATTGCATCATGTCTTGGAGAGTAAAACGCTGGAAAACGGACTTTCGCTGGAGAAAACGACCGTTCCTCTAGGAGTAATAGGAGTCATTTACGAAGCTCGGCCAAACGTTACTTTTGATGTGTTTACACTAGCACTGAAGTCAGGAAATGGCTTGGTGCTGAAAGGCGGATCAGATGCAGATTACTCCAATCGCGCCATCATGAGTTTGATCCACCAAGTATTGGCTGTTAATGAATTGCCAACCGATGCTTTCCAACTGTTGCCTGCAGACCGCACTGCTACCAAAGCACTTTTGGAAGCTGTGGATTTTGTGGATGTGATTATACCCCGGGGTTCACAGGGGCTTATCAATTTTGTGAGGGAAAATGCAAAGGTGCCTGTCATAGAAACCGGGGCGGGAATAGTCCATACCTATGTGGATGAATCAGCTGATCTGGAGAAAGCGACAGAGATTGCTTTCAATTCCAAAAC
>CBFGUY010000109.1:0-14038 GCA_965651895.1 uncultured Algoriphagus sp.
AGCAATTTGAACTGGCGACCCAGCCGATTGCTGGGAAAATATCCGGCTTGCTAGAAGAAATCCAGACTAGTATATACTCCAGAGCATTAAACTTCAGAGGTGAGATGACCACAGAGGTAGATTCATGGGAAGAGTTTAAAAAGCTTCTGGAAGAAAAAGGCGGATTCCTTTCAGCCCATTGGGATGGGACAGCTGAGACAGAGGAGAAAATCAAGGATCTCACCAAAGCGACCATACGCTGTATTCCGCTGGATAGAAAAGCGGAGGAAGGGGTTTGTGTCTATTCAGGCAAGCCTTCACAAGGCAGAGTTCTCTTTGCAAAAGCATATTAACCAGCAAAAACCCGGAAATTTCCGGGTTTTTTTGTTCTATTCACCTGCGGTAACAAGGAATCTTGTATTTTAGACAACAATTGTTTTTCTTAAACCTCAATGACAATCCTAGTTTTATCAAGTTTGCTTATTATCGGCCTGATCCTTATGCTGATAGAAGTTCTTTTTGTTCCGGGAACCACTGTAGTAGGGATTTTTGGATTAGCAACTAGTTTGATTGGAGTGGTCTATGCATTCATAAGCTTTGATGCGGAAGTAGCCTGGTGGATTACCAGCGTGGCCGTGATTTTAAATCTTGCTGCTATAGGGTATGGATTCAGCTCAGGAGTTTGGGATAGGTTTTCTTTGAAATCCGTCGTACAAGGCGGGGCTTATGATGGGCGTACCGATAGCTTGCAGGTAGGAATGCCAGGCAAAACTATTTCGGATCTGAAACCTATTGGGAAAGCTAGCTTTAAAGACGTAATATATGAGGTGAAATCAGAAAGTGGTTTTATTCCTGTGGAAACCGAGGTTACCATAATCAAAATTGAAAACAATAAAATTATAGTAAAATAATATGGAGAATTTAGATCCGAGCAGTTCAATGTTCATCCTGGTGGCCGCAGTCGCAGGAATTATCCTACTTTTCATCTTCTTGTACTTTGTGCCAGTCAATCTCTGGATTACGGCCCAATTTTCAAATGTGAGGGTAGGAATAGGAGAGTTAATCGGGATGAGAATCAGAAAAGTCCCGCCAAGTATTATTGTCAATTCGTTGATTACTGCGACGAAAGCCGGACTTCAGTTGACAACAAATGATTTGGAGACCCATTACATGGCTGGAGGTAACATTCCCAATGTGATCAGGGCTTTGATCTCGGCTGATAAAGCAAATATCAACCTGACTTTTAAGCAGGCTACTGCTATTGACTTGGCAGGAAGAGACGTGTTTGAAGCAGTACAGATTTCCGTAAACCCCAAAGTGATCAATACTCCGAATGTGGCTGCTGTAGCTGCGGACGGGATACAGCTCATTGCGAAAGCCAGAGTGACTGTTCGTGCCAATATCGCACAGCTGGTAGGTGGTGCGGGAGAAGAAACCATCCTGGCCAGAGTAGGAGAGGGTATAGTGACTTCTATTGGTTCTGCAGCTACACACAAGAGTGTGCTGGAAAATCCTGATAAAATCTCAAAGCTGGTGCTGCAGAGGGGATTGGATGCGGGAACCGCATTTGAAATTCTGTCCATAGATATCGCGGATATCGACGTAGGAACAAACATCGGTGCCAAATTACAAATCGATCAGGCTTCCGCTGATCTTAAAGTGGCCGAAGCTAGAGCAGAAGAAAGACGTGCAATGGCCGTGGCTCTGGAGCAGGAGATGAAAGCGAGAAATGTGGAAATGCGCGCTAAAGTGGTAGAAGCGGAAGCAGAGGTTCCGAAGGCGCTGGCGGAGGCTTTCAGAAGTGGCAGACTTGGCGTGATGGATTACTACAAAATGGAAAACATACAATCTGATACCTCCATGAGAGAATCAATTGCCAACTCAGATGAATCGAAAGATTCGTCCAAAGGCAAAACAGATAAAAAATAGAAAAAGGGGCTTAAGCCCCTTTTTTGTTTTTCTTACCCGGTTCTTCTAGTGTTTGAATTACCGTAGGGACAAACTTGTTTTTAGTGAATATCTGCTCATTTGCCCAATCTACCAGGATTTTTTCATAAGCTATTGGAAGTATTACCTCACCGGATTCATTGATGATGCCCGTTAGCCCGTCTTTCTGGGCAATTATAAAATTCTTCCGCTCCCTACGCAATCCCTCAAATTCTACAGGAAGCACCTGTGCCCCTTCACTGTTAAGTAGTCCGGTTTTTCCTCCTTGCTCTACGATAAAAAAACCATCATTTGTTCTAAAGATATTATCGTATCCTTCAGAATTGATAGGTGATCCGAATGTGTTCAGGAGGAAATATTTTTTATTAGCCTTGGCGACAGCGAAGCCCTTTTGAAACGCTTTTATTTCTTCCCAGCTTGGATCTGAGATAAGTTCACCTGAAGAATTGATCAATCCCCAGTTTATGCCATTCCGATAGGCAGCTATATTTTCTGAAAACAAAGTAGTCTCAGCATATTTTGGAGATATGACCCAGTTTCCGGCTGGGTTTAAGAATCCATATGCTCCTTTTGAAAGAGCGGGAAATAGCCCCTCTGAACCTTGCTTGATGCTCTCTACTTCCGCCACTGGCTTTACCAACCAGCCTTTTTTACCTAACAGCCCTACTTTGGAATCCCTGAAATACACATTGTATAAGTCCTTGCCTATTTTATTTACAGCAGTCATGCCTACCTCATCGAGCAAGATGCCATCACCTTCCATCACCCGGCGGAGTTTACCATGGATATACTCCAGCATAATATCATTTTCAAATGTGATCTTATGAAAAGAATTGTACCGGATGTTTGACTTGATGTCATTTCCTTCTATCAGCAGGTACTGGTCTTGATTATGTCCAAAATAAAAATTGCCGTGGGTATGCTGCAAAGTCTCTATGATGGGATCCAATACGTAGTCGCCTTCTCTGTTAATCAAACCATACCCGCTAGGTTCCTTTGCCAACACAAATTCACCATCATTGTCAGACAGCAGTTCGAATGTTTTGTCAGGATTTGAAGAAAGGGGCATGGAATATTCATTCCCTTTACGTATGATGAGCAGACCGGTGTTGGTGATTTTGGCCTCATCCAATTCCCCCAGATAAGTTGTTTTATTTCTCCCACGCTGGAACAACCAATATTCATTTCCCCTATTTGCCAGGAGCATGTTGAAATAGGTGTCTATTTTGTCGTATTCCATGGGCAATACCTGCTGACCATATTCATGATATGCTCCGATTCCCTTATCTCCTTTTACCAGTATCCAAGGTTCTAAATATTGAAAAATTTGAGTGCCTTCCAGCGAAACAGCTGGTCTTAGATCATTTGACAATAAAGAGATCGCTGAGCCTGTTTTTCCTATTCTCACTGTCTCACTGAGTAGGTCTATTTCATCATATATAAGTCTGGACTGAAGCTGAAAATTGGTATTATATACTTCCCATGATTGGGAGTGGACATGTTCGATAGAGCAAAAAGTAAGTACGATACCTGTGAGCAAGGCGAGATTTTTATTCATATGATTCTATTTTAGTTTAACGGTCAGATTCGCCTGCGTGTAAAGCTTGGAGTCATGCTCGTGTAGGTTTTAATATTGTTCAGAATGGGGCTAAAGGTAAAATGACCAAAGGTTTGATTCAATCCTTTGGTCATTTTTTATTAGAGTGGATAAGGTTATTTACTCAGTTTTCACTTTTTCCAGGTCAAAGAGATCTGAGATCATCTGTATCATCTCTTCGGCCTGATCACGTTGGCAGGCTGCCCGAAGCTGCACCACTGGTACTTTGAGGATTTTCTGCATCATACTCTTTGTGATCTTATCGATCACGGCATACTCTTTTTTGTCTGCATTTTTTGCAAACCTTGCCATTTCTTCCTGACGGATTTGCTCTAGGGATTGTTTCAGTTTATTGATGGTAGGAGAAGCGATCATCTCTTTTTTCCAGTCATAGAATTCTTTGATACTTTCTTCGATGATTTCTTCCACCTTAGGTACAGAAGCCAAACGTTTTTCCAGTGTTTTGGAGGCTTTGCTGCGGATATTATCCACGTTGTATAGGATCACTCCCGGCACATCTTCCACGGAAGTTTCTATACTTCTCGGAACAGAAAGATCCACAAGCAATTTATAGCTGTTGATAGGGAATTTTTTGACAAGTTCCTTCGTGATAAATGGCTCTGAACGCTGGATAGAGCATACTACTACATCTGCTTCTTCCATAGCACTGATGCAATTCTCAAAAGGTATCACTTCAAATCCCATCTCTGCGGCAATGGTCTCCGCTTTAGAAATAGTCCTGTTGGTTATTTTTACTTTAGCCGTAGGGATGTGTACCATGTTTTTAGCTACATCTTCTCCTATTTCGCCCACACCGATCAATAAAATTCTGGGCTCAAAAGTATTTAAGGTCAGACTTTCGATCAGTTCAATAGCCGCATACGATAAAGAAGCAGCTCCATCACGGAACGCTGTTTCTTGTACAATTCTTTTATTAGTGAAGAAAACTGTATGCATCAGGCGATGCAGGAATGGCCCTGTCATGCCAAGGTCAGCAGAAGCCTGATAGGCTCTTTTTACCTGATTGGATATCTGAATATCTCCAACAACCTGCGCTTCCAGCCCCATGGAGACGCGAAACAGATGTCTTATGGCTTTCCTGTCATCGTTGAACAGCTCGAAATACTCCAGATAATTAACGATATCAGTAATGCCTTTTTCCAAACCGATCATTTTGATCACTTCGGTACTAATATCTTGATCGTTGCTATAATATACTTCTGTCCTGTTGCAGGTAGAAAGGATCAACGCATCGTTAAGGTTGAAAAAGTCCTTGAGTTTCAGTAAGATGCTGTGTATAGCCTGCTCGTCCAGTGAGATGATCTCCCGGATTTGTACAGGTGCATTTTTATGTGATAAACTGAGTGCTCTAAATTTGACTTGCATCATGCTTAAGCTTGTACTGCAAATTTAACAGACAAAGACACGGGAAGTGCCCATTTTAGGATGTGATCTGGTAATTTGTAATTTGTCTAAATAGTGAATTGGATTGAGGATACAATAGTATGAAGAATTGATTTCTTAATCCAATACTATTAACTTATAGCTAATTGATAGATTCTATCACCTTTTTCGTCAGCTTATGAAAGCTAGATTTTTCCATTGGCTCAAATTGCATTTAGGTTTCTCGGGTAAGGAATCCCGAGGTTTTGTGCTTTTAATCCCTGTTTTGTTGCTTTTGGTCGCCTTCAAGTTTGCTCTGAAGGAAATCAGAATGAATGAAGCCGAAAATTTTCATATGCAATACCTCTCCAAAATAGACAGCCTACAGTCGGCGGGAGTTGCATTGATAAGTTCTCCATATCCCGTGTTCAATCCCCAGGACACCAGTGTGACTAAGCCAAATTCAAAGCAATTGGAAAATCTAAACAGGATTTCTTTTGCGGAGGCGGATTCTGTCACTTTGCAGATAGTGCCCGGAATAGGGCAAAGCACTGCCAGTAGGATTATTAAATTCAGGGAAAGCATGGGGGGATTACATAGCAAGACCCAGCTTTATGAAGTATATGGCCTGAAACCGGAGACAGTGGAAGCAGTTTGGGATTACTTTGATTTCGCACCCAATATAGTAAGGAAGATTCCTGTCAACGTAGTAGATGTGCAGGAATTGGCCCAACACCCTTACATTAGTTATTCGGAATCGAAAGTTCTGGTTGCATTCCGTAAGCAGCATGGTAAGTTTGGTTCCGCTGAAGACCTTCAAGCTATTAAGATTTTCAAGCAAGACTGGATTGATAAAATCGCCCCTTACTTAGATTTTCAATAGTATAGAAATTCACGTTTTCCAAATGCCCGATTTTCCCCATCTTTGATCCATGGATTCTAATCTGGATCAGATTCAATTGCCCCAGCTCAATTTACCGAATTTCGAACCTCAGCTACTGAAGAAAGAGGGGAAACTCTGGATTTTCGATGTGCTTCGCAAAAAGCAACTTGTACTCACTCCTGAAGAATGGGTGCGCCAGCATTGGATCAATTTCCTCAGTACACAGCTGAAGTTTCCCAAAGGACTTTTCGCACTGGAAAAAGGATTGCTATACAACAAACTGTTGAAGCGTACCGATTTGGTCGTTTGGGATAAAAGTGGTAACCCTTATCTACTAATCGAATGCAAAGCACCAAAGGTCAAGCTCACCCAGAAAACCATAGAGCAGGCATGCATGTACCACAAGGAGTTGAAATCTCCATTTCTGGTTATTAGCAATGGTTTGCAACACATTTGTTTGAGTTTTGATGCAGTACAGGAAAAGTTTACCCAAGAGAAAAGATTTCCTGAACCACCACTTTAGCCTAAGTGTTGTAAATTTGAACTTATATTTCTTAGTTAGCTCAATAGAAACACCATAAAATTATGACAAAAACGACTTCAAACCATCCGTGCTATCTGTGTAGCAGCCGTAAGTTGTCAATGTTTTCGGATCTTACGGTGGAACAGGCTTGCAATATTGCGGACAATAAAAACATGATTTCCCATCGTAAGGGCCAGATCATCTATTATGAGGAAGCTAAACCTCTGGGTGTTTTTTGCATAAATGAAGGGGTGGTAAAGGTTTTTAAAACGGCCTCCAATGGCAAGGATCAAATTATCCATTTAGCCAAAAAGGGAGATTTACTAGGATATTCTGCCCTTTTGGGAGAGGAAAATTATACCAATTCTGCGATGGTAATAGAAGATGCCAAGATCTGTTTTATTCCAAAGGAGACTTTTTTGAAGGCATTGGTAAGCAACGGGCAATTTTTTAAAAGACTCACCAAGGCACTCAGCCAAAATATAGGGGTGATGGAAGAGAAGCTTGTAGATGCTTCGCAAAAAAGCATTCGGGAGCGGTTGGCGTATCTGCTTTTGCAACTGGCAAATTCTTATGGTTTGGATGGAGCAGAGCCCCAGCAGATTAATCTGGTGCTCAGCCGGGAAGAAGTTGCAAGTCTGATTGGTACGGCTACTGAGTCAGTAATCCGCTTATTGTCAGAGTTTAAGCGGGATGGGCTTATAGAGTTGAAAGGAAAGAAAATATCAATTCTGGATAAAAAGGGGCTGGTAAAACTATCTGATTTTTATGCCTAGTGCGAACATACTTGGTTTTTATGGGTTAAGACATTGATGAGGTCTGACTTGAAATACTTACTGTTCTATTTGTTAGCTATTACATTTATTTTCCCAATAGCTAATCAGGTTTCTGCACAGTCTTTGGCCTATAAAACACTATTGAGTACACTCTATGATGGTGATTTTCCTGTACTGATACCTTCTAAAGTGTCTGATTTGAGTAATTATCAAGTCCTGGATACACGGGAAAAGGCTGAGTTTGAAGTGAGTCATTTGAGAGATGCCTTATGGGTAGGTTACGAAACATTCTCACTTAAGAATGTAGCTGCTTTGGAGAAGGATAAACCGGTTTTGGTGTATTGTACTGTAGGAGTAAGGTCGCAGGATATTGGCAAGAAACTCAAGGAAGCAGGTTTCAAAGAAGTTTACAACCTTTACGGAGGCTTGATCGGATGGGCTAATGAGGAAAAACCAATAGTTCAAGGAGATTCACTGACCAACCGAGTCCATACCTATTCCCAGTCTTGGGGGATTTGGCTTACGAAAGGCGAAAAGGTTTATTAAATCCCTGATTGGGTCATTCCTCTGAGCAATTCCCATTTGTGGAAATCTTTTCTGTTAATCGGATCGTACATCAATCTAAACCCATTTTATGAAAAATCTTCAGTCCACTATTCTAGTTTTTCTTAGCCTCATTCTTTTCAGCTGCCAAAGCTCTGTTCCCGGAATGGCAGGCACTATTCCTCCAAGTCACAAGACATGGAATGAATTACTGAAAGCAAATGTGAGTACAGATGGAAGTGTGGATTACAGAGGATTTGTAGAAGAAAAAGCAAAGCTCAACACCTATCTCAAAAGTCTCAGCGAAAATGCTCCTGATCGTAAGACTTGGTCAAAGGACGAGCAATTGGCCTATTGGATCAATGCATACAATGCCTTTACCGTGAAATTGATCGTGGATAATTATCCGGTGGAGAGCATTAAGGACTTGGGGCCGAAGTTGAAAATCCCACTGATCAAAGACGTGTGGCATTACAAATTCTTCGAGATAGGAGGACAGGAATCCAGCTTGGATGAGATCGAGCATTCTATTTTGCGGAAGGAATTTGAAGAACCAAGAATACACTTTGCGATCAATTGCGCATCAGTTTCTTGCCCGCCTTTGCTTAATGAAGCATTCGAAGCGGACATTATCGATGCCCAATTGGAGAAGGTTGCCAAAAGGTTTATAAATGATTCTTCACGGAATAAAATCAGTCCGGGCGCAGTCCAGATATCGTCGATTTTCTCCTGGTTCAAAGGAGACTTTACTAAAAATGGAAGTTTAATAGACTTTTTAAATAAGTATAGTACTACCAAGATCAATTCAAAAGCAAAGGTTTCCTTTCTGGATTATGATTGGAATTTGAATGAATAGATTCAGGTTTTTGGTACATTTCCAGAGAGACAAAATTTAACCCACCCCCAATGAGTTCAAATCGCCATGTGGTCATCATCGGCAACGGCATAGCAGGAGTGACCTGCGCCCGTCAACTGCGGAAGCTGGATGATTCTGTCAGGATTACGCTGATTTCAGGGGAATCAAGATACTTTTTCTCCAGAACTGCGCTGATGTACGTTTTTATGGGGCATATGAAATTTGAACATACACAACCGTATGAGAATTGGTTTTGGGAGAAAAACAGGATCGAGCTGAAAGAAGGCTGGGTGAAATCCATAGACTTTTCTGCCAAAACCCTTCATTTCCAATCCGGAGGAAGCTTAAGTTATGATGAGCTGGTAATTGCCACAGGTTCTAAGCCGAATAAATTTGGCTGGCCAGGTGAGGATCTACAGGGGGTTCAGGGACTGTATTCCAAACAGGATCTGGAGCTGATGTATGAAAACACCAGAGAAGTGCAAAGAGCGGTCATCGTAGGCGGTGGCTTGATCGGAATAGAAATGGCTGAAATGCTTGCTTACAAGAAGATCCCGGTGACTTTTCTTGTTCGGGAATCGGGTTTTTGGAGAAACATACTTCCAAAGGAGGAATCTGAACTTGTGGGTAGGCATATGCTGGAACATCATATCGATCTTAGGCTGAATGAAGAGCTGGATGAAATTATTGCTGATCCAAATGCCCGTGTTCAAGCTGTACGAACTAAATCTGGAGCGGTAATCCAATGCCAGTTTGTAGGGCTCACAGCTGGAGTTACCCCGAGCATAGATTTTCTTCGAAACACTGAACTGGAGGTCAATCGCGGGGTGAAAGTGGATTTTGGTTTTAAGACAAATATTCCAAATGTGTATGCCATCGGTGATTGTGCGGAATTTCATGAAGCTCCGGCAGCAGACCGAAAACAAGTGGAACAAGTTTGGTACACGGGAAGAATGCATGGGGAGACTTTGGGGTATATTTTAACAGGCAAAAAAGTCAGCTACCAACCGGGCGTTTGGTTCAATTCAGCCAAGTTTTTGGATATAGAATACCAGACTTACGGAACAGTTCCTGCAAAATGGGATGAGGGAAAAATCACTTCATTTTATTGGGAGCATAAAGGGGGGAAAGTGGCCTTTCGTATGACGATGGATCTAGAAGGAAAGATTCTCGGTGTGAATAATTTTGGTTTTCGCCTGAGACATGAGTTTTTTGATCAAGCAATCCGGGAAAAATGGGACGGAGCTAAAGTGATCTCGAAATTGGACAAAGCCAATTTCGATCCTGAGTTTTTTGCACCATACTACATAGAAATCCAAAAGGCTTTTAAGAATCAATTCGGAGGAGATTTCAAAGTTTCCAAGAAGGCATTTATCCAAAAACTATTCGGAGCAAGCGTATGAAGATTATTCAGAGTTTAGGTATTCTATTGTTTTTGGTAGGCTTGGCGGTATTTACTGTGATGCCCTTTTTAGGAAGTTATACGCTTACTGAGGAGTTGGTTTTGGAGAATACAAAGGATATCCATCAAGAGAGAATGAGCAAGATTCTGGCTCCAATGTATGATCAAACCTATTCATCAAACTTCTCTTTTATAGCTGCATTCAATGATAATTTTGATGCTAGCAATGATGTGCTGAAGGCAGAATCAAAATGGGAGGAGGTAATCTGGGATGATTACAGTTTTGCGCTCGCAAAAAGCTCGATCAGCAGCCCTGTCCGCGATAATCCCTGGCTTTTCTTTGGTTTGTCCATAGGTCTTGCCGTACTGGGAGGCTTGTTTTACAATCTGCCAAAACACAGAGATGAGCCTGAAGGAATCAAAAACAACGGTATATACCATTCTTCGATGAAAAACCGTGGGTGGATGGGGATGATCACAGGAGCATATCTGATTGTTTTCTATATCATCTTGTATTGGTTTCCAGCTTATATCGTGAATCAAGTCTGGATGGTAAATCCTCTCAGCATAATCCTGAGTGGTAACCCTGCCAGCCAATGGTTTCTTTATGGGACGATTTATACCCTGGCGATTGCCGTGATGGGCGTGAGGATGTTCAGAAAATATAAGGGAAATAAGTACCAACAGCTACGTACGGCATCAGTGATGTTTTTCCAGACAGCCTTTGCATTTTTGATTCCCGAGATCCTTGTTTTGCTGAATCAGCCGTATTATGATTTCAAAAATATCTGGCCTCTCGATTATGATTTCTTCTATGATTATCAGGTTGAAACCTTTATCAGTGCGGGTGGAGTAGGGATGTTTATGTTGATATGGGGGATCTTGCTCATCATTATAGCTGTTCCGGTTTTCACCTATTTTTATGGGAAAAGATGGTATTGCTCTTGGGTGTGTGGCTGCGGAGGATTGGCTGAAACAGTCGGGGATCCTTACAGACAACTTTCTGACAAATCCTTAAAAGCATGGAAATACGAGCGGGTGATAGTCCACAGTGTCCTCGTTTTAGCTGTAGTCATGACAGTGGTGACTATCGCCAATTATTTTTCAGGGTTTACGCTTTTGGGGAATGTTACAAACCAATTACATTCGTTTTATGGTTTTGCGATTGGCTCCGTATTCGCTGGGGTAGTTGGGACGGGGTTTTATCCCTTTATGGGCAACCGGGTTTGGTGTAGATTTGGCTGCCCTTTGGCGGCTTATCTGGGAATAGTCCAGCGCTTCAAATCCAGATTCAGAATCACCACCAACGGCGGTCAGTGCATATCCTGCGGCAACTGCTCTACCTATTGCGAAATGGGAATAGACGTGCGTTGGTATGCGCAACGGGGTCAGGAAATCGTGAGAGCCAGCTGTGTAGGTTGTGGAGTGTGTTCGGCAGTTTGTCCACGTGGGGTGCTGAAACTGGAAAATGGACCAGAGAAAAACCGGATCAATGAAATGCCGATAATCATTGGAAATGATTCCATCAAGGTAAAAGCGTAAATGATCTTATTATATATTTTGATTGGGATATATGCCCTGGGAATGCTGTTTATTTTCATTTACAGCCTTGCTCAAGGGCATTTGCTTTTGAGTTTTTTGAGTGCCAAAAAAACTCTGGGAAAAATAGCTCATCCTGAGCCCGAATCCTGGCCGAAAGTAACCATACAGCTACCGGTTTTCAATGAACTCTATGTTGTTGATCGGTTGATCACGGCTGTCGCCAAAATGAACTATCCCGCTGATCTGCTTGAAATCCAAGTGTTGGACGACAGCACGGATCAGACTTCAGATTTGATTCTAGAGAAAATCTCCGAATTCCCGGATCTTAATTTTAACTACCTTCATCGCACTGATAGAAGTGGGTTTAAAGCTGGAGCTTTGAAGGAAGGTTTAGCAAAGGCCAGCGGGGAATTTATCGCGATTTTTGATGCGGATTTTGTGCCGGATCCAGATTTTTTGCTGAAGACAATCCCTTATTTCTCTTCAGTAAAAATCGGAATGGTGCAGACCCGTTGGGCCCACTTGAATAAAAATTATTCCCTTTTGACGCGCCTTCAGGCTTTTGCCTTGGATGCTCATTTTCTGATTGAGCAGATCGGCAGAAATAGCCAGCATGCTTTTATCAATTTCAATGGGACTGGCGGGATCTGGAGGAAATCTTGCATTATCGATGCCGGAGACTGGCAGGATGATACCCTGACAGAGGATTTGGATCTGAGTTACCGTGCGCAGCGCAAAGGCTGGATCTTTGTATATCGACCGGAAATCGAATCTCCCGCAGAACTCCCACCGATTATGTCAGCAGTCAAGTCCCAGCAGTTCCGATGGACTAAGGGCGGGGCAGAATGTGCCGGGAAACATGCAAATGCAGTTTTGAGAGGGGATTTTCCGCTGCCCACCAAGTTTCATGCGATGGCTCATTTGTTCAATAGCAGCATTTTTATCGCTATCCTGCTTGTCAGCCTAAGTAGCATTGGCGTTTGGTATGCGGGCATGCAGGGAATGATATCACCTGATCTATACAAACTAGCAGGACTATTTATGATAGGATTCGTCATCATCGCTGGTGTATATTTGGTTTCTTATTTCTACGAAAAAAGGAGTTTCTGGCGCAGCTTGCTTCAGGCTATTTACATGTTGCCATTGTTTCTTTCAGTCTCTATGGGCTTAGCCTTGCACAATGCACAGGCTGTTTGGGAAGGGCTTTCCGGAAGGAAATCACCATTTATACGTACACCCAAATTCAATCTGGAGGGAGGTTCCGGATTGGAAAGCAATCCCTATATAAAATTTAAAATTCCGGCGACAACCTGGATGGAAGGAGTTTTAATGCTGGTCTTTTCAGTCATGGTCGGGCTGCATATTTACTTACAGTCCTTTGCTATGTTACCATTTCATTTGATGCTGGCCGTGGGCTATGGACTGGTTTTCTTTTCTTCATTCAAAGCCTACAGTTTAGGCAAATAACAATTCATGCATACCCGCCCAATTATCGATGTAATCATCCCTGCCTACAATGAGGAGAAATCCATTCCCAAAGTAATAGGGGATATTCCCCCCATTGTCAGAAATGTGGTGGTAGCAAATAACAACTCTACAGACAGAACAGGAGAAGTAGCGGAAGTTGCCGGGGCCCTAGTGGTTTTCGAACCTCAAAAGGGCTATGGAAAAGCTTGTCTGACTGCGATGGATTGGATAAAAAAACAGGATATTCAACCGGATATTGTGGTCTTTTTGGATGGAGACTATAGCGATTTTCCTGAGGAATTGCTGGATTTAATTCAGCCAATTTTAGAGGATAAAGCAGACATGGTTATAGGGTCACGTGCCCTGGGTGAGCGGGAATCGGGCTCCATGACTTTTCCTCAGGTCTTTGGGAATTGGTTGGCAACTACCATGATGAAGTATATGCAAGGAGCTAAATTCTCCGACCTGGGGCCGTTTCGGGCCATTGTTTGGTCTAAGCTTTTAGAATTGAATATGGTCGATCAGAACTTTGGCTGGACGATTGAGATGCAGATCAAAGCACATAAAGCCGGTCTTCGATACACGGAAGTCCCGGTGAATTATCGAAAGCGCATAGGTGTCTCTAAAGTCAGCGGAACTGTGAAAGGGGTATTTGGAGCTGGATATAAGATTATTTATACTATTTTCAAGTATTGGTGAGTATAGACATTAGTAGCAAGACATAAGTATCAAGACCTTAGGATGGATTTTTGTAATTTTAGGCTATGAGAAATTTATTGATTCTTGGAGTGCTTTTTTTGGTCATCTCCTCCTGCAATTCCACAGGAAGAAAAGCAATCGACGAAGAGCAGTTTGCATCGCACTGGTACCAGGGAAAGGCTGAAATAAACGTTTTTGAACTAAAGCAAATGCGCTATGGTGAAGAACGGGATGGAAAGGCGGTAATGATCTTTGTGACAGAGGATTTTTCGAAGCGTAAACAAGTCAAACTTGACGATCCTTCCGGAGCAGGAAAAGGTGCCATGAAGGTGATGAAGCTGAATATGACCCGTGAATTTCTGACCGGTGTATATCCTTATAACACCATGCTTTCGGTATTCACTCCGGTCTATGATGACCTGAATTCACCGAAAATCACTG
>CBFGUY010000110.1:0-13825 GCA_965651895.1 uncultured Algoriphagus sp.
ATGTAACTTTTTATCGGCTACTTGCATCCAATGTGAAAATGCACTTTCAGGAAGACCACCATTATATAGAGAAGACACTGAGGGGTGACCTCAATGCATATGGACAATTGATCCAAAAGCATGAGAAATATATATTCACGCTTGCTATGCGTATTCTGAAAAACAGAGAAGACGCTGAAGAAGCCTCACAAGATGCATTTATGAAAGCTTTCCATTCCCTAAGAACCTTTGAGGGAAATTCTAAGTTTACTACATGGTTATATAAGATAGTTTACAATGAAGCGCTAGGAAAACTAAGGAAATCAAAAAACCACATGATCGAGTTGGAGGCCATCGAAGAAATGGAAAGCCCTTCAGAGAAGTATCTGGATGGGCTTAAGAAACTCCAGCTTTCTGAAAGGAAGGAAATTATCAGACGCGGACTTGATATGTTAAAGCCGATTGAGTCTGCGGCACTTACCTTATTTTATTTAGACGAGCAAAGTATAAAAGAAGTAGAAGATATTATGGGACTGACAAATTCGCACGTCAAAATCCTATTACATAGAGGAAGAAAAAATCTTTTAGAATCTTTGAAAAAAATCACAAACAGGGAACTGACTCATCTGCTATGAACAATCAAGTCAAAGAAGAAGATTATATTCGACAGTTTATTAATGAGCTGGGAACAGAGGCTCCTTCTGTCGGTTTCCATAAAAACATATTAGCAAAACTAGATCAGAAGTCGATAACATCAACCTATAAGCCAGTAATTTCTCCTCTTGCATGGAAGATAATTAGCGGGGTTGTAGCATCTATATTTTTTGCTGTCTTACTATTTATACCGGGAGAAAGTACTCCAAACCCATTGATCAGCGAGTTATTTTATACTGCCGTTCCTAAACAGTTGAATTCAATCCCAGGACTATTTTCACCTACCGTAAACTTATCTCCTGTAGTAATGCTGTCATTATTGAGTTTTTTTACACTAGCATTTTTGACTGTCATCACATCAGTGAAAAACCGGAGATTCTCTTAATAACTTAAACTAAAAAAGGCAGCCAAAGTGGCTGCCTCTTTAATTGGAACTAGAAGTATTAACCTCTTAGCCAGTTGATAAATGTCTGATAACCTACACCAATTTCTCTGGCAAAAGCAGCCTTTGTTTTCTTTCCTGCAGCTTCTACTTTTTTCCACTCTTCTACAATTTTGCTTTTTTCAGCATCAGTAAAAGATCTTCTTTTTGAAGTTTTGGCAGCAGTAGCGCTTCCAGTCACCAGTGAGATCAATTCGTTCAATTCATTAAGAAATCTTCCGTCATTCAATGGAAGACCTGCTGCCTCCAATTTTTTGATTACCTGATCCTTGGGATTTACAGGTGTTACTGCTATCCCTTTTGAAGCAGCCTCATGCAGATCAATTTTATTCCCATCGGAAGTTACATAAATAAATCCTTCTCCTTTTTTAAGATCTGCAATAGCATCTTTGATTAACTCTCTCATATTTTTGATAACGTTGATAATTATTTATTAAAAACCGCACGCAATATATATAATAATCCAGTACACTCAGTAATGACTTGGACTTTTTTTAACAAATAATCACGTATATGAGTAATTCGGTAAAGAACAGTAGTAGTTATCATTTAATCCCTAATTAGGATAAATAATCAGAAATGAAGTATTTCACTGTAAATCCGTATAGCACCTCACACGAAAGCACCACTTATCCAGTTAACTAAAACCAGGAAAAACAAACTATTTCAACCACTTAGGGCATTCTGAAAAGAAAAACTTAAATCAGAACCATAAACCGTATGTTTTATATAAAACATAAAGTATTTATTCTTTCCTATACTAAAAAGAATGTTGTTTTCGTTGTAGCATCCTTGGATATTGGTTCTATCTATTTTAGACTTCCCCTACCTATCCCCAATTCCACAATCCAATAAGATAAAAAAAAAACAATAGTTACCCTTCAAATCCGACAATGATAGCGTAAATAGTTTTTTGACCAACTGCTTTTAGAACAATTCAACTATTTTAACATCAATCAGTTTCTAATAAGACAAGTCCGCAATCAACTAAAGTGAAATAGGTCACTTTTGCGCCTAGCCAATATCAATACCTTTGTTCACACGCACTTATCAAGAATCTTTACAGCAATACATATAACAGGATTAGCCCGGCTAAAAGATTGGACTGGCTCTATTAAAAATTCGCCCTACCCACATTGCATCTCGGAGATATACTAAAAACATTACCCACCAACTCCACTCAACACAACCGTGATATTTAGGCTAACTATAGAACCGAACTGAGCGCTTACACGAAAAGTTCTTTTAAGAAAGTTGATCTATTTAGAGTTCAAAGAGCCATTTATCGGGAATTTTTCCATAATTTTGAGCCCCATAAGAATCCAATCAAATTTCCACCCTCCCCCATTCTTATGGCTTCAAACACCAAATACATATTCATTACCGGAGGGGTTACCTCCTCTCTAGGCAAAGGAATCATCGCCGCCTCACTGGGCAAATTACTGCAAGCCAGAGGCTTTAAGGTAACCATCCAAAAATTCGATCCTTACCTGAACATTGATCCGGGAACACTGAACCCCTATGAACACGGCGAATGCTATGTGACGGATGACGGTGCAGAAACCGATTTGGATTTAGGCCATTATGAACGCTTTCTGAACATCCCAACTTCCCAAGACAACAATATCACCACAGGAAGGATCTATAATAACGTCATAACCAAAGAACGTAAAGGGGAGTTTTTGGGAAAGACTGTCCAGGTCATACCTCATATCACAGATGAAATCAAGGCCAATTTTTACAAATTGGGCGAAGAGGGCAAATTTGACGTGGTCATTACTGAGATCGGGGGCTGTGTGGGGGATATAGAATCTCTTCCATTCATCGAGGCCGTAAGACAAGCAAAATGGGACCTGGGTGCCAATAACTTCCTGGTAATTCACCTAACTCTAATCCCATACTTGAAGGCTGCCAAAGAGCTCAAGACCAAGCCCACACAGCATTCAGTGAAGCAATTGCTGGAAGCAGGTATTCAGCCTGATATCCTTGTCTGTAGGACAGAGCATCACCTGCCTTCTGAAGTTAAAAAGAAACTTGCCCTCTTCTGCAATGTACAGCTCAATAGCGTAATCGAGGCCATGGATGCCGATTCCATATACGATGTGCCTTTATTGATGAAAAAAGAGAAGTTAGACGAGCGGGTAATGACAAAACTAAAGCTCTCTTCCAAGGAAAATACCGATCTTGAAAACTGGAAAGATTTTCTAGGAAAGCTCAAGAACCCGACTCAGGAAGTCAACATCGGGCTAGTAGGAAAGTACATTTCGCTTCCCGATGCATATAAGTCTATCATCGAGGCATTCACACATGCCGGCGCATCCATAGAATGCGAGGTCAATCTCCGCTTGATATCTTCCGAAGAGATCAATTCAGAGAATATTGTCCAAAAATTTACAGATTTGGATGGTATCGTCGTAGCTCCAGGGTTTGGGGAGAGAGGTTTTGAAGGTAAAATCGAAACCGTAAAATATGCAAGAGAAAACAATATCCCCTTCTTAGGCATCTGCCTGGGAATGCAGGTCGCAGTCATAGAATACGCCAGAAATGTACTCCAGTTAAAAACAGCAAATAGTACAGAAATGGATGCGGACACCTCAGATCCGGTCATAGCACTGATGGAAGAGCAAAAAAATATCGACCAAATGGGCGGAACTATGCGGCTTGGTTCGTATGCTTGTGACCTCAAAAAAGGCAGCAAGGCCTTCCAGGCATATGGTAAGTCAAAAATTCACGAAAGACACCGTCACCGATATGAATTTAACAACCAATATCTAACCAAAATGGAGGAGAATGGACTGATAGCTACAGGAAAAAACCCAGAAACAGGCTTGGTGGAAATTGTAGAAATCAAAAGCCACCCATGGTTTGTAGGTGTACAGTTCCATCCTGAATACAAAAGCACGGTGCTAACTCCTCAGCCCCTTTTTGTCAAGTTCATCCAAGCGGCCGTAGATAAAAAAATTAAATAAAACTCCCCGAAGTCATTTCATCGGGTTTACGATTAATCTTTATGGACAGAAATCAAGCAACTGGTTTGATTCTTTTTGCAGCAGTGATCCTGGTTTACTCGATTTTCTTTGCGAGTTCACCTGAAGTCCCTGAAATGGAGACAGAATCCTCCGCACAAGTAGAATCTACCCAATCCGACACATCAAGCCAAGCACTCAATACGGAGACATTTATTGAAAATGACAGTACTCTTGATGCGGCGAGGATTTCAAAATATGGTGTACTAGCCAGCAATACTGTAGGGGAGGAAGAAATTCTTACACTGGAAAATGATCTGCTCCAATTAGAAGTATCTTCTAAAGGAGCGGATATCAGGAAGGTTATCCTGAAACAATATAAAAGCTGGAACAAGGAGCCCCTGGAACTCTTCAATGAAGAAAGCTCCACGATGGATTTTGTTGTTGAAAGTAAAAATGGTCCTTTAAACCTAAAGGACATCTACTTCACCTCTTCAGTAGAGAACACACAAAATGAAGAGGGAAAATCACTTCAAGTCTTAACATTAACAGCAGAGACTGAAAGTGGCAAACTAGTTCAGACAATCAGCCTGGAAGAAAACAGCTATCAGGTACAGAATACCTTCGAGATTGACCGTTACCAAGGGATATTCACCGGAAATGAGATCAAACTCAACTGGGAGGATAATTTGATTACCCAGGAAATGAACCTGGCAGAATCCCGCAGACAGGCCAGACTAAATTACTATACCATTTCAGGGTCATTTGACAACCTTGGCTCCGGAGATGGCCTAGAGCAGGAAACAATCGGAGAGCCTATCAAGTGGGTAGGTTTTAGTCAGCGGTTTTTCACTGCTGCAATGATCGCTGACACTGAATTCCGGAATGCGGCAATAACCCAAAGCACTCCCGCCGACACTTCCATAGTGAGGACTATGGCCACCAGCCTATCAATTCCTCTACAGGAGGGCAAGGTAGGCTTTACCTATTATTTCGGCCCTGATAAGTACAATGTCCTCAAAAAGGTGACTGATGGATTCGAGGACAATGTGGACATGGGATATTTCTTTGTCAGCTGGGTGAATAAATACATCATTGTTAACCTCTTTGCGTTTCTGGAGAAATTCTTCACCAACTACGGTGTAATAATTATCATCATTGTATTTCTCATCAAGCTCGCACTGTTCCCACTGACCTACAAGTCGTACATAGGCATGGCTAAAATGAGGGTAATCAAACCGGAAATTGATGAACTGAAGGAAAAGTACGGTGATGATCCTACCAAGATGCAGCAAGAGCAGATGAAACTCTTCTCCAAATTGGGAGTAAGCCCGATCTCAGGTTGCCTTCCAATGGTGCTGCAGATGCCATTTCTATTTGCGATGTTCTTTTTCTTCCCCAATGCAATAGAACTCCGCCAAGAATCATTCCTATGGGCAACTGATCTTTCTACCTATGACGTGTTTTTCAAACTACCATTCACCATCCCTTTCTATGGATCCCATGTAAGTTTGTTCACTCTATTGATGACCGTATCGCAGATTATTTATACACACTTCAATAACCAACTGACAACAGCCACCGGCCCGATGAAAAACCTTGGGTACATCATGCCAGTGATGTTTATGTTTATTTTGAATTCATACCCTGCAGGATTGAGTTTCTACTATTTTGTATCCAACATGGTGACTTTCGGCCAGCAGGCTTTAATCAAGCTATTTGTAGATGACGAAAAAATCCGCGCCAAAGTAGAAGAAAGTAAAGCTAAAAACGCAAATAAGAAGAAATCGAAGTTCCAGCAAAAACTGGAAGATGCCATGAAAGCAGCTGATACTTCCCGTAAAAAATAACAAAAAAAGGAGCCGATGAAAGGCTCCTTTTTTTTACAGGTTCATCATGATTACCTCCTAAAATAGCAGAGAAAGATGTAAAATAAGGTGTGATTAATTCGAATACCTATTGACAGGAATAACTGGTATAATCATCTCTGAATAGTGACCAAAGCTTACCATCCTCATCCCGGTAAGTAATAGCTTGGGTCCGTTTGCTTATTTTGATATTGCCCTCGCTCGTTACAGTGCTGCCATCCGCAAGTATGATGGAGCAGGGGCCGTCAATCTCCTTTATATCTACCAGTTTGGTATCTTCAAAAAGACTGCACGCTGAAAGAAACAATAACAAAAGTGGGAGAAAGTTTTTCATCTACTTAAAGGGCACACTGAATATTTCGTCTAAAATGATGAAAATATCCTCTAAAAGAAAGTCCAAATTAAAAATAACCACACTTCTGAAATGACGCGAGTAGAAGTATTCTGCAAGGTTAAAAGAACTTCAGCCCGACAACAAAGAAGATCTCACCCGAAGCGCCAATAGCTATGCCAACTCCGTAATAGGCTTACATCCTTGCTTGCCGAAAGGGTAATTCAAGAACGATGAATTTAATCCCCTTATGTGCAGTGTTTTTTACAGCAAACACCTAAGAAAGCCTGACTCTTTTCACTCTTTGGACTTATTAAAAGACGAATTTTTAGGCAATAAAAAAAGCCCAACCATTTAGTTGGGCTTTGTGACCTCGTCAGGATTCAAACCTGAAACCTCCTGAGCCGTAATCAGGTGCTCTATTCAGTTGAGCTACGAAGCCGAATTGGAATGCAAAGGTATCTAAAATCCGAATTTATCCAAATACTACAACCTAAGAAATTTACAATTTTATAAATAACAACTCGTTTACCCTTAAGAATAATTAAGATCAATTAAGGGGTAAATCAGTGGGGATTTCCTATTTTTGCCCGCATTGAGTGCATTTTAAGTAAACCAATTTGATGAAAAAAATATACACCTTCCTACTCGCTTTTGTTCTGATCCAAGGAGCGTTTGCCCAGGATAGCCTGCAAATCGCCAAAAAATCAAAGACACCAATAGGCGGTAGGCCGAATATCCCCAGCGATCTAAAATTTGAATTTGGCTTTAACCAGCTCAATAACAGGTCAGAAGATTTGGCCGTCAAGTTCTTTGCCTCACGGACCTTCAATGTTTATTATCAATATCCTATATCCATTTTAGGGCCAACATCAGGGATGACGATGGACATAGGGATAGGTGTAGGGACTGACAAATATGCTTTTAAGGACGATCAATCCTTATACAACAATCCAGCTATAGGCCCGGAATCAAGTCAGCTGAAGGAGATCTATGATGTCTTGGGGGATGATATCAACATTAAAAAGAATGTGGTGGCAGCCAATTACTTTGACATCCCGTTGGACTTCACCTACCACTTCAACAGAACCAACTATTCCCAGGGCTTTCGGTTCAGCGTGGGTGGCAAGGTTGGTTATCTTTACGAATCCCACACCAAAGTCAAATATGAAGATGCTGATGGCCTTAAAAGAAAAATCAAAGACTCCCAGAATTATGGCTTCGAAAAATTCCGCTATGGAGTATCAGTAAAAGCAGGCACTCCTGGATTCTATGCATGGAGCTATTTCGGGTTAAACCAGGTTTTCCAAAAAGGAATGGGACCGAATGCTACAGAGGCTACCCAGATTAGTTTCGGGATAGCAGTAAATGTGTTTTAGAAGACAATCATCAATATCAACCGGGCTTTTGTCCGGTTTTTTTTTGTCCGATGATAAGACCGACCACAGATTTACCGATCGCGCCCTTGGCACTCTGGGCAGTTCCGTCAGGATTTCTTAACTCTGAATTCCGCTTTGCCGCATTCAGGGTAGTTACCTGCTGTACCTTTGGCACAAACGCTCAAGTATAGCTGATTTCTGGCAAGATAGACTCTCCTTAAGCATATCATCTCGTTCCATAGGAACGTTTGGTGAAAATCATTTCACCCTAACAATAAAATCAAGCCATTCAAAAGCAGAGCCCCAAAACCGATTATAGAATCCAAATTCTTCATTTTCAAAATTTACTGTAAAAACAATACCACCGGGCGCTCCCATGGAACGCCACCTCCTTAAGAACCGCTTGTTTCTGCCGACCGGATATTCCCCTGGGGACAAATCATCATCCCCAAATAACACTAAACCCAATAAAACAGAATAAAAACCCATATAATAAACCTACATAAATCTCCATAGGCTTATGGGCGTCTAAAAACAACCTGACACTTCCTACCACACCAGTTAATACAAGAACCGCTAGTAAAGGATATACAGGTTGAAATGAAGGAAAGTTAAAGCCAAGCACTAATACCAATGCCAGCAGCCCTCCCATTCCGGTCATATGGGCCGACATCTTCCAGAAAAAAGTAACAAAAGTAAGTCCTACTATTGCTAGGGTAATTATGCCCAAAACCCTTCCTAAAATCGGATCTAGACCACCTTTTTGCAATAAGAAGTAAACTGTAAGAATATAGTAAATGCTGGTCACAGAGAACGGGATTGCCCTGTCCTTTAGGTTTGCCATATGCAGACTTTTCAGAGTCCCACTTAAGCGTAACCCACATACCGTCACCATAGGAATCACTAAGGTGGACAATACCAGTAGATAAAATATCCGGAGTTTAAATTCCTCCGGGATAGTAGTAGCTTGAGGCACCATAAATAAAATCAATCCAAATACCAATGTAGGTATAACCAATGGCTGGAATACGATTGAAATTATTAACGAAAAAACCCTCTGCACTATAGTTCTTTTCTAAGTCGGGCAACAGGAATTTGCAACTGCTCTCTGTATTTGGCTACAGTTCTTCGTGCGATATTATACCCTTTGTTATTCAGCATTTTGACTAGTTTATCATCAGAAAGAGGTTTCTTTTTGTCCTCCTCATCCACCATGCCCTGCAGGATATATTTCACTTCCCTGTTACTCACATCCTCACCGCTATCCGTCGCTATACCTTCAGAGAAGAAGTATTTCAACGGATACACACCAAACTCTGTCTGAATAGCCTTACTATTTGCCACTCTGGACACGGTAGAAATATCCATATCAATGCGCTCGGCTATATCTTTCAGGATCATAGGACGCAGATTTGTCTCATCTCCATCAATAAAAAACTCCTTTTGATATTGAAGAATCGCCTCCATAGTCCTAAGAAGGGTATTTTGACGTTGTTTGATCGCATCTATAAACCACTTAGCAGCATCCAGCTTTTGCTTCACAAAAGTGACTGTTTCCTTCAGCTTCTTATCCTTTTTATCACTTTTGTCATAAGCATCGAACATCTCGGAGTATGATCTGGAAATCCTCAGTTCAGGCGCGTTCTTGGAATTAAGACTAATTTCAAATTTCCCGCCAGTATTTGTTAGAATAAAATCTGGGATCACATACTGAGTGCGTACCAGGCCATCTGCCACTCCCCCTGGTTTAGGATTTAGCTTAGTTATCAAATTCACTGCGTCTTTTGTTTCCTCATCGGACATGTCGCAGCGTTTTTGAATTTTGGTATAATGCTTCTTAGTGAATTCATCGAAACAATCATGGATAATTTTCAATGCATTCTGTACAGTAGGATCATCCGGATGCTCCTTGCGCTCTAGCTGTATCGTGAGACATTCCTGTAAATTCCGGGACGCTATACCTGCAGGGTCAAAATTCTGGATCTTCCTGAGGATTTCTTCAAGCTCATCGATATCAGTTTCTATGTTCTGACTGAATGCCAGATCGTTGATAATAGAATCCAAATCCCGGCGTATATATCCGTCATTTTCTATACTTCCTATCAGCTGCTCACCAATAATTTTTTCGCGATCATCCAGCCTCAGGAAGCTCAATTGGGAGACTAATTGCTCATGCAGGGATGATTGGCTTGAAATCGGAATCTCACGGTCCTCTTCATCCGCATTATAATTGCCATCGCCCTGCATTTTGTATCCACCGTACTCGTCATCCAGGTAATCGTCGATGTTCACATCCCGATCATCCTGAGGAGTCTCCTCTTCATAAGTATCCTCAAAATCATCTTCCTTGGCATCTTTTTCTTCAGTTTTGCCTTCTTCCAGGGCCGGATTGATTTCAAGCTCCTCTTCTATTCGAGTATCTAGCTCAGCTGTAGGCACCTGCAGCAATTTGATAAATTGGATCTGCTGAGGTGAAAGTTTCTGAGAAAGTGATTGGCTAAGATTTAGCTTTTGCATTCGATATAAGGTAATACCTGATGTTTGGGTTAAAAAAAGGCCTTTCCATTTGAAAAAGCCCTCATGCCAAAGTTATGAAAAAGGAGGGATTTTTTGATAAAAAGCTTATTTAATCGTTTTTTTGCATTCCTTTAACATATTCGCAGGGTTTCTAAAATCCGCATTAAAAAATCACCAAATGGCATTTAACAAACGAGTCAAAATAAAGACCATCCTGGATACAAATCCTATTGGGACTGAAGTGACCCTGATGGGCTGGGTACGCACAAAGAGAGGAAACAAAAATGTTTCATTTATTGCGCTGAATGACGGCTCCATCATTACCAATTACCAAGTGGTGGCTGACCCAAATCTGATTTCAGAAGATGTCCTGAAAAAATGTACCACAGGAGCTTGTCTGAAAGTGACTGGGATGGTGGTAGAATCCCAAGGTGCCGGGCAGAGTTCTGAGTTAAATGCTATCACTATAGAAGTATTAGGCGAGGCCGATCCTGAGAAATATCCATTGCAGCCGAAAAAGCATTCCATGGAGTTTCTTCGTGAGAATGCCCACCTTAGAATGCGGACCAATACATTTGGTGCAGTATTCAGGGTAAGACATGCCCTAGCTTTTGCTGTACATAAATATTTTCACGAAAAAGGTTTTTTCTATATTCACACACCTATCATCACAGCTTCAGATGCTGAGGGCGCAGGAGAGACGTTCAAGGTGACTACACTGGACCTGAAGAATCCCCCTAGAACTGAAGAAGGTGCTATAGATTATAAGCAGGATTTCTTCGAAAGAGAGACAAACCTTACCGTTTCAGGACAATTGGAGGGAGAATTGGCGGCTATGGCACTGGCAGATATCTATACTTTTGGACCTACCTTCCGGGCAGAGAATTCAAATACGACCCGTCACCTGGCGGAGTTCTGGATGATCGAACCAGAGATGGCTTTCTACGATGCGGAAGACAATGCTGACCTGGCGGAGGATTTCCTGAAATATGTGATCCGTTATGCGCTTGACCATTGTGCCGAAGATTTGGCATTTCTGGATTCCAGACTACAGGATGAAGAGAAATCAAAGCCTGCAGACCAACGAAGCGAAATGACTCTAATGGACAAGCTGAGATTTGTAGTGGACAATGATTTTGTGAGAATCACCTACACTGAGGCGATTGAAATCCTCAGAAACTCTAATCCAAACAAGAAAAAGAAATTCTCTTACCTGATTGATGCATGGGGAGCAGACTTGCAATCTGAGCACGAGCGATTCTTGGTTGAGAAGCATTTCAAAAAACCGGTGATTCTTACTGACTATCCAAAAGACATCAAGTCCTTCTATATGCGTCAAAACGACGATGGAAAGACAGTTGCCGCCATGGACATCCTTTTCCCGGGCATAGGTGAAATCGTCGGGGGCTCCCAACGCGAAGAGCGAATGGATGTGCTGACCAAGAGAATGGAAGAAATGAATATTCCACAGGATGAAATGTGGTGGTATTTGGACACCAGAAGATTTGGGGCTACCCCTCATGCCGGCTTCGGACTGGGTTTTGAGCGAATGGTACTCTTCGTTACAGGAATGGGAAACATCAGAGATGTTATTGCTTTCCCGAGAACTCCGGGCAACGCGGAATTTTAATGATTATCCCCGGCAGTAATGTCGGGGATTTTTTTGTCAACTCACTACCTTTACCCGCATTACCAGCGGAATACATGCCAGACTGAACACAATCGCTATATATCCCACCACATTGTAATTTGTAAGTTCTCCTGCTGCATTTTCCCCGATTATTATTCCAGCGAGTAAGGATGCTACACCCGTGGCCAATTGCTGCACTGCTGAGTTAAAACTCAGAAAACTCCCTCTGTTTTCCGGCTTTGCCGTACCCGTTACGATTGCGGCCGCAGGTACATACCTGCCATTGGAAGTCACAAAAAACATCGTGGAGATCATCAAAACAAAGGGAATAGGCGTTACACCCAAATGAGTGATGATTGCAATAGGAATTACATTTAACAGCATAAAAATGATAAATATCTTATGCTTTCCATACTTATCCGAAAGCCTCCCTACCCAAGGAGAGGTAAAAATGGTAAAAGCCCCGCCTGCGATATAGATATAAGTAAGCTGGAGTTCAGTAAACCCCACATTGGCCACGGTATAAGGGCTCAGAAAGGGGATAATCATAAACTGACCAAACATCATCATCACAGAAAGGGTGATTGCCCTCATCTGATTTGCATTGCCGGTCACCCTCCGGATTACCACAAGAGGGCTTGGCCGGCGAACATCATTTTTGAGGTGTTCTGTAATATTTGGAACATACTTGATGATCATCCCGAGACTCAAAACAGACAATCCTGTAAGGATAAAAAATGGCGTATGCCAATCCGATAAACTAGCCAAAAACAAGCCTAATGGCACACCAAGAACGGATGCCACCGAAAATGCCGCCATCACCAAGCCCATAGCCCGCCCCCGGCGGGAATCCGGAATTACATCACCGATGATAGCGAGGATCAATGCGGAAGTGAGCCCCCCGAAAATCCCCGAAATCACACGGGCTGACAGCAGCACGGTATAGCTGGAAGATAAGGCACATCCAAGGGTAGCGACAGCAAAACCCACATACACCCACACAAGGATTTTTTTGCGGTCAAACCTGTCCAAGACAAAGGCTCCGAAGAAACTGGAAATCCCCGCGCTGAACGTATAACAGGACACCAATAGGCCGAATTCACGGGGAGATATCCCAAAAATCCGCATAAGCTGAGGGCCTAAGGGCATCAAGATCATGAAGTCCACAATGTGTATAAAATTAATGGCCGCAAGGGTCCATAGCAGTAGCTTCTCTTTACTCATAGGAAAAATGGATATCGGAAGAACCCATCCTATTCAGAGAAAGTTTACGGGATTAAAAAAATCAGGAAATATTTAAGCGGATGTAAGTTTCCGGAATAGCTTCAATAATATCACTTGCGATTAAAGATCGCCTCTTGGACTGCGAAGCTATTTCACCGGCCAAACCATGATGATAAACGCCGCACAAAGCAGCATTTTCCGGGGAATAGCCCATACCTAGGTATGCCGTAATCATACCCGTAAGCACATCTCCCGATCCTCCCGTAGCCATATATTTAGTGCCGGAGGAATTGACAACCTGTTTCCCATCAGGCAAGCTGATTACCGTATTTGCTCCCTTGAGCACCACGATCAATTCATTTTCAACGGAAAATTTTCTTGCCTTATCCAGTCTGTCCAGATGATTGGGCGAAGATCCTACCAGTCTGGAAAACTCTCCAATATGGGGAGTCAGCACAGAATTTTTTGGCACTAAAGGAATCAGATCAGGGTTTTTCGCCAGTATATTCAGTGCATCTGCATCCACAACTATGGGATTTCGGTAATCCTGTAAGAACTGCCTAAACATACGCACCCGGTTTTCCGTCCCCCAACCAGGCCCTATACCCACCGCATCGTAAATCTCTGGATTTGGAATCAAGCCCCAAGAAGCCATAGCTTCAGGAACTGCTGTTTGGATAATAAAACGTTCAGAATCTTCCATATGACAGGTCACCAGACCTGAGCCAGTCCTGAGAGCACTTTTGGCACTGAGCACAAGTGCCCCCATTTTACCCGGCCCTCCTCCTATCAAAAGTACTTTGCCTAAGTCTCCCTTATAACTAAACCTGCTGAA
>CBFGUY010000111.1:0-13694 GCA_965651895.1 uncultured Algoriphagus sp.
GACTCAACCGGTACGACGGACGTACATTTCAGATTTACAGAAAAAGCAACCTTAACCCTTCCTCAGGCCCAGCATCCAATTATATAGAGCAACTGAAAATAGATCATAATCAACACCTTCTCTTGGCTACTAGCAAAGGCCTGAGCAGTTATGATCCAAAGTCAGGATTGTTCAGCAAGGCCGATTCTATCAAGGGATTGAACCAAAACTCAATCAGCTATATTATTGACGGTCTCAAAGGCCAAAAAATCATAGCCCATTACGAGGGAAGTGTACAGATCTTGGCTGGAGACAGTGTACGTGTTAATTTTTCACATGACCCTTCCAATTCCGATCCCCTTTCTTCTACACGTATTTCAGCGTTGGCATTACAGGGTGATTCAATATTGTGGGTGGGCCATTTTGATAAAGGATTGGATAAAATCGATTTACGCCAAAACTCAGTGCATGCCATGGCTGATTCAAATCCTTCTATTCCGCTTAACATCAATGCACTCTACACCGATGAATCAGGCAATCTCTGGATAGGCTCCAATGAAGGCATCCGGGTGATCACACCAAGTGCAGACACCTTAAAAATCACCGAGGCAGAAAGCCCTAATCTAGGATTGAGCGACGGAAGTGTTTTGTGTTTTGAAAAAGATGATTCCGGAAATCTATGGATAGGAACCAGAAATGGAGGATTAAACATCCTGAATGCAGACCGTTTTCTAAAGGATCAACGAGTAGAAACGAAATGGTTCCTGCCCAAACAAGACGGAACCAGTGTGTTCAACAGAACTGTCTCCGCCCTTAAGCTGAGCAAGGACGGTTACTTATGGATAGGGACGAGTACAGGCATAAATTTCGTCAACCCCAAAGGTGACCCAGTGAAGCTCATCCAGCGAAACCTATCAAAAGCCCAGACGATCTCCCACGATAGAATAGGATCTCTCGCAGAGGGCAAAAATGGCAGTATCTGGATAGGGACTGACGGGGGAGGACTGGACTACTTTCACCCTCAAAGAGAAACCATCCTACATTATGAACACGAAGCGGACAACCCCAACAGTCTGTCAAACAATTACATTATATCCCTACTTGAGGACAGTAAAGACAGGCTTTGGGTAGGCACTTACCAGGGAGGATTGAATTTATTTGACCCCTCCACCGGGGACAGCAGGCACTATCTCCATGAAAGTCAGGAAAAAGGAAATGACGTAAGGGTGATCTATGAGGGAAAGAACGGACAACTCTGGGTGGGGACCAATAGGGGTGGTTTGTATCGCTACCACCCTCCAATAGACAATTTTGATTATGTAAAGCAACTGGGAAAAATAGATATCCGTGATATAGCTGAAGACGGGCTGGGAAATCTTTGGTTGGCTACATTCGGCGATGGTATCATCCGATATAATTATCTGACCGGCGAGCAGGAACGCTATAATGAAAATACGATTACAGGATTCCCGGTAGAAGTAGTCTTCGCCATAGAAGTCCTGGAGGACGGGGATATCCTGGCCGGTAGCAGACACGAAGGACTGATCCGATTGAATCCCGAAACTAAAAAATACTCCCTATTCACTGACGAAGATGGACTTAGTAATAATTCCATCAACAGCATGGTCCAGGGAAAAGATGGTAAAATCTGGCTGGGCACCTATAGAGGGATCAGCTATTTCGATCCTGAGACCAATAGGATAGGCAATCTTAATTCAATCAACAACATACAACTGGGGGAATTCAACATAGGCGCCGCACTGGTCACTTCAACAGGACACGTGTATATGGGCGGAAATAAGGGCATAAATGTATTCAATCCGGAAACACTGGACAAACAGACCAATAGATATCCGCTGATTTTCACCGAACTGCGTCTGATGAACAAAAAAACTTCGGTCAGAAATGAAGTAGAAGGATACCAGCTTTCAGAGAGTCTCCCCTACCTGTCCCAGCTCAACTTATCCCATCACCATACCCTAATTTCCCTTGACTTTGCAGCATTGAAACTTCCTGTAGTCAAAGACATTAACTATTCTTATAAACTTGAGCCTTATCATAGCCAATGGATAGAAACCAACCATACCGGAACTGCCAATCTGAGCAATATCCCTCCCGGAAACTATACCCTAAAAGCCAAAGCGGTATCTGGTTCTATAACCATTGCTGAAAATGAACTTAAAATTCACATAAGCCCGCCTTTTTGGAAAACCTGGCCTGCCTATCTACTTTATCTTATCGTAGTGGTTTCACTGGCTATCGCCGGGATGCGCTACTATGCGGATAGGTTAAAATTGAAAAACTCACTGCTATTTGAGAAAAAACAACGACACTTGGAGCATGAGCTCAATGAGGAGCGAGTCAGGTTTTTTACCGGCTTTTCCCATGAGTTGAAGACCCCCCTAACTCTTATCCTCGCTCCCGTGGATGATTTGCTGGTGGAGACCAAAAACCCAAAACATCAAAAAATCCTACTGCTGATCCAGAAGAATGCCAAATACCTGCATGAGATGATCACCAAACTGTTGGAGTTCAGAAATGCGGAACTCAATGTGACCCAGCTGGATTTAAAGGCACAGTCCCTGGTCAAACCTCTAAAACAATGGATAGAGCAATATCAGCCACTTGCAAGGCATAAAGGGATCAAAATCAGAGGTGAATTGCCAAAAACGGACTTAACGGCAGCGGTGGACATTCAAAAACTCCACATCATATTCAACAACCTGCTCTCAAATGCTTTAAAGTACTGTCTGCCCGATGATCAGATCACCGTATCCTTAAAAGAATCAGTTTCAGAATTTGAGCTTTGTGTAAGTGACAATGGGCCTGGAATCCCCTATGAAGAGCAAGACCATATATTCAACTGGTACTATCAAGGAGGGGAAAGCGCTGCAGAAAATGGGGCAGGAATCGGTTTGGCCTTGACCAAAAGACTAGTCGAAGACCATCAAGGCTCCATTCTGCTCATCAGTCAGCCGGGAAAAGGAAGTAGTTTCAGAATCAAAATCCCAAAGAACGCAGCAAAAGAATATCATACTGCACTAAAGGATTTTGAAGAAACTGGCGAATGGCTGCCGGTACCCGATACGCATGAATTACATCCTCATGCCACCTTTGATATCAACGGAGAAAGAGAGGTGCTTCTGGTCATTGATGACAATCCTCAGATTCTGGATTACATGAATACAATGCTGGCGGATCACTACGATTTGATCTTTGCTGAGAATGGAAAACAGGGGCTGGAAAAAGCGGTACAGTATATTCCTGATCTGGTCATTTCCGATATCATGATGCCAGAGAAAAACGGCATTGACCTATGCGGGATTCTTAAAGAAAATCCCGGCACTACCCACATTCCGGTGATTTTGCTCTCGGCAAAAGACAGTACTGAGAGTATCACTTCCGGATATGGAAATGGGGCGGACGATTACATCACCAAACCTTTTGAGTCACAGATTCTCAAATCCCGGATCAGGAATCTGCTGGATGCAAAGATCCGACTTCGCTCGTATTATTTAGGAAAGAACGCCAAAAACGAAGAGCTCACCTCCACTGAAAAGACCGCAATAGGCAAGGAAAAAACCTTCCTAAGAGATCTGGAAACACATATTCTGGACGGGATGACACAACAAAACACTGATGTGGACAGCATCTCTCAAGCCATGGGAATGAGCAGAACCTCTCTGTTTCGAAAATTAAAAGCCCTCACTGGCCAAAATATCAACCAATATATACGCGCGGTCAAAATAGCCAGAGCCGCAAAATTGATCAAAGAAGAAAAACTGGGGGTGGCACAGGCTGCCTATGAAGTCGGGTTTACCAGCGTCAAATACTTCAGAAAATTATTCAAGGAGCAGTTTGGGCACCTTCCCTCTGAAATAAATGAAAGTGAATTTCATTCGGACGAAAAATGAGTTCTAAGGAAAATTCATGATTTTTAAGGATAAAATCCCAACCTTTCCTTAGTCATTTGCCATTGGATTTTATGCAGAAAGTCACTGAAGTAGAGCTTATTGGAAAACAAAGAGGAATTCAATACGAGCAATGACTTCCTCTCTACCAGAAAGCCAGGATAATCTCACTGTTTTTTTAAGACATCCTTTTTCTCTAGGTATGGATTGATTCCATTATTGCCTTTTTTAGGAAAGTGATTTAGACTTCAGATAATTTATATACTTGTCCCGTAGGGACATCTGGTCGGTAGAAACAAGCGATGATTCTAGAAGGGCGTTCCAGCGGAACGCTTGGCGAAAGTAGTTTAACAGCAAATAGTGAACAAAGTCACCATCCCATTCTAGGCCAAACCATCCAAAGTTGGTTATACCCTGCCTAGCTGAAAGCTAACAATCACTGGGTATCCAAAATTTTCGTCTCAAATCCATCAATACTTTTGGTGTTTTTGTTTTGCCAATATGTTTCTATCCCTTCTATTCCCTGTTTAGAAGACCAGGAATTCAATGTCTCACGCTCTTCCTTGTAATCCATAAAGGGCACGGCAAAACCACAAGACGTTTGGACTAAGTCCACATCCATTTCTATGATTTGTCGGGAGCCTGTATTGGGAGGAAATAAGCCAGTATATGTATGAAACTCAGGATCCCGCTTATGGAAGATCCTCGCATGACCATATAATCGTAAGATCATAGGTTTGCCTTCGAAGGCACAAAACATGACCGTCATCCTATTATTCAGGAGCAAATGTGCGGCAGTTTCATTTCCACTGCCTGTCAGGTTTAGCCAGATTATTTTATTGGAATCAATTACCCGGAAGGAATCCGTACCCTTGGGGGAAACATTTACACGTCCCTCTGCGGCTGCTGTACCTACAAAGAAAATCTTTTGGTTTTCTATAAATTCTTTCAATTCCACGGTAATGGAATCCAGTTGCTTTCCCATATTGAACTATGTATATCTAAAATTAAGGGTATTAGCCGAAATAATGTACTGTGGATTGAGAGGTTTTATCAGCTTCTCATCATCTATTTGATTTACTGGCTATAAAATTGGAGAGATTTACCAGATGAGGCGGAATACTTGCTAATTTTATTCTTTATGAAAAAACTATTCATCCTGGGTATTTTATTGGTTCACTGCTTAATCTCTCAAGCCCAAACTGTATGCACAGCAGAAAGCAGGGAACGATTGGAAAGTTTTCTCAGCAGGCTTGCCGAATCAGAATTGACTTCAGAGACCTATTCAGAACAGGTGTCAGAAATCGGCCAGTGGTTTCTGGAGACACCCTATGTGGAAAAGACCCTGGAGCTTCCAGGCTCAGAAAAATTAGTCATCAATCTTCAGGGATTAGACTGTACCACTTTTGTGGAAACGGTGATCACCCTCACCAGACTTTCCTCACTTTTGGATTTTACATTTGACGGCTTTGAAAGGGAACTGGAGCACCTGCGCTATCGAGACGGAAAAAATGAAGGCTACCCTTCTAGGCTGCACTACTTTTCGGATTGGATCTATGAAAATCAAGAAAAGGGCATAATCACCGACATCACCCAGCAAATAGGAGGCTCACCCTATCCCAATGCCCCGACTTTTATGTCCGAAAACCCCAAATTCTATCCCCAACTCAGCGCACCAGAAAATCTGAAAGCTATCAAAATCACGGAAAACCAACTCCAAAAACGGGACTATTTCTTTATCCCTAAAACTGAAATCAGCAGGCTGGAGAAGAACATTAAGTCTGGGGATATCATCGCCATCACTACCTCCATGCCAAATCTGGACATTGTCCATACCGGTTTAGCTCTAGAGAAAAACGGTAGAATTCACCTGCTTCACGCATCATCTAAAAGCATGAAAGTGGAAATATCCGAAAAACCCCTCAGTGAATACCTGGCAGCCAATAAATCCCAATCTGGGATTATGGTGACTCGATTGAAAGGAAAATAGGTGAAACTATAAGCCTACTATTTACAGGATCTCCACATTGTTCTCTAATCAATTACCGCTGCGATAATCCTTAAGGGGCCTCCACTTCCTCCTTTGATTTTCATGGGAAGTGCCACCACATAGATCCCTTTGGCGGGTAAGAGGTCTAGGTTAGCCACATTTTCAAACCCGGGAATCTGATTTTCCATCAAAGCCTGATGAGCTGCAAAGTTTTTGGATTGCCCATAATCCAAACTTGGTGTATCCAATCCGACGGCTTTCACATTTCGATTCTTGGCCAGCCAAGTCGCTGTTTCAGGCTGAATACCTGGAAAATGAAGTTCCGGAATAGCCTCCGCCCCAGTTTTGGCAGTGCCAAAATAAGCTTCCCGATCTGGATAAAACTTGCCATATCCGGTGCGGAATAATATCATCGCCTGATCAGGAATTTTTCCATGTTCCGCTTCCCAAATCAAAACCGCGGTGGAATCGATGAGATAATCCCTGTCTTCCAAAGCCTGAGTGCTGACATCTATGACTACAGCCTCTCCAGTCAATTTGCCTAGAGGAAGTTGATCCACAGTTTCTCCTTTCTCATAAAAGTGAATCGGTGCATCCAAGTGCGTGCCGCCATGCTCCGGCGTGAGAATCGTGTAAGAGGAATAATAGTACCCCAAATCCGTCAGGCCCTCAGCATCGACTCTATGCTGAAACCCATCCAGATTGTTAGGCCAATACAAGGTGGTAGAATCAAAAGTGTAGGTCAGGTCTATCCATTCAGCAGCTATAAAACCAGATGAATATTCCTTAGAAGTACATGAAACTTCAACGGTCAGTATGGACACCGCAACCAGTGTTGTCTGAGAGAATGTCAATCCAAAAATCTTCATCTTTGTGTTATTTACCTACTGGTAAGTTAAAAAACAGAAACCAGTAACTACGATGTTCCGGCAAATTTTCCACTTCGTGGTCTGAACATAAAAACACATTGGAGATGGAATAGATAGGTAAATAGACACGAAAACACTTCTAAAAACCTGTTTTAAAAGTAATTACAAGATCACTCTAAGCTTTTTATTTGCTTTGTAAAAACAAGAAAAATGATTTTTTATTCTGAATTCTTATATAAATACCAAATAAAAAGTTAAAACCACTATTTTTGCGCCATGGAAAAAAGTGGAATGAAAATCAAATGGAAGGTTGCCTTCCTGATTACAATCGCTGCACCTGCGTTGGGTTTGTTCTGGAAACAAGCAGAGCCAATCCTGGAAAATTTTGGATCCGAATCGGATTTGGTATATGCGGATATAGCCTGGCTACTCACGGCTTCCTGCTTGGTGCTATTGATGACCCCTGGCCTTTCTTTGTTTTACGGAGGAATGGTTATCAAGAAAAACCTCATTTCCACCATGCTCCAGAGTTTTATATCCTTGGGTGTGGTGACCATGCTCTGGGTAGTTGTGGGATTTAGCCTTGCCTTTGGCGACCCGATTGGGATTACCATAGATGGGGTGAAATACGGGATTATAGGAAACCCTTTCCAGTACCTGTTTTTTGACCAGGTAAACATTCTACCGCATAAAGCCCTAGGCCCAACCCTTCCCTTTGTGTTATTTGCCCTGTTTCAGATGAAATTTGCGGTGATTACCCCGGCCATTATCACCGGGTCCTTTGCAGAAAGAGTACGCTTCATTGGCTATCTGTTCTTCATTGGGATTTTCAGTGTATTGGTATATGCCCCACTTTGCCACATGGTTTGGCATCCTGACGGGCTAATAGGCGCATACTTCGGCGTACTGGATTTTGCCGGGGGCACGGTAGTCCACATCAGTGCCGGTATGGCCGCGCTGGCAGGAGCCTTATTTCTGGGCAAACGGAAAAAACCACATCATGAACCCTGCAATATCACCTATGTTCTCTTAGGCACAGGCATGCTTTGGTTTGGCTGGTTTGGATTCAATGCCGGCTCTTCGTTCGGTGCCAATGGAGCCGCTGCACTGGCTTTTGCTACCACTACTGTCAGCTCGGCTACCGCAATGATGACTTGGGTGTTGTTTGACAGGATTCAGGGAAGAAAGATCTCTGCTATGCAGGCTTGTATTGGGGCAGTGGTCGGTCTGGTAGTCATCACTCCTGCGGCGGGCTACATTACTATTCCCGAAAGTTTCTTTTTCGGAGGAATAGGCGCAGTAGTATCCAATCTGGCCGTGCATGCCAAGTTTCTCAATAAAATTGACGATACCTTGGACGTATTTGCCTGTCATGGAATTGGCGGTATCATGGGGATGATCCTGACGGCGATATTCGCATATCCCGAAGGTTCCAGTCTGCTTCATGGCGGCTGGTCGGTCTTTGGTTCGCACATGCTAGTTCTGGTGGGCGTGTGCCTATTCTCCTTTGTGTTGTCTTACGCTATTTTCTTTGTTCTAAACAAATTCGTGACGCTGAGGGTAAGGGAGGAGTACGAGGAAATTGGCTTGGATATGTCCCAGCATGGGGAGTCGATCTAAAAGCACTATGATCTGTGTAAAAATGCTGACCTAAATCACTATTCTCCTCTTCATGGCCCATCCTACTATCGGCCCCAGCATCAGAGCTGGAACCAGTCCAAACAATCCATTGATTAGCAACACGTTCCAAGACAAATCAGGTAGAAATGCTATTAAAGTCAATAGTATCCACGGGGCAGTCCAGCAGATTAACAGGCTTTTGATACCGACATAAATCCCGTTTTTCCCTTTGCCAATGGCATTAACCGCCATTGGCCCGATGAAATAAGCTATCACAATTGAGCTTAAGATCTGCAGAACAACCATTGATTTTTCTACTGGACTAATAGCTAAGCCTATCGCAAACCCGCTTCCGCTTTCTCCCATAATGAACATCAGCACAATTGCGGTCAGTAGGATTATTCCGATAGCAGTTACCCCACCTGTAATCAACAGATATTTGAGGAAGAATAAATTTGATTTAGTGTTTTCTGGTTTCATAACTGAGCGGTTTGGTAGTTTGACGCCTAGTTTGGACGTAGGCGAAGCAAATGATCGAAGCATAGAGGTTATGAAGCGTTTCAGTCTGCTTTACCATAGGTAGTCACTTTCTGCTTACACCAAAATAGAAAATATTCGTTTGCTAAAGTACTGAAATTATAAATCTGGATAAATTCAGTTGTTCAAAAAGCTTTGGGATGGATTCCCCGTTCATGCCTGTAAGGAAACTATTTCCCTCTAAACATATAATTTACCCCATCAACTCTTTTTCTATTTCTTCCAATGACTTCCCTTTCGTCTCAGGAAGTACTAAATAGATCATCAAAAATCCAAACGCACAGATTCCGCCATACAGCCAGAAATTATAAGCCCAGCCCAGATTTTCCTGGATTGCGGGAAAGAAATAGGTCAGCGTAAAATTTCCCGCCCAGTGCGCCAATGCTCCGACAGAGATAGCAGCTCCCCGGATCCTCGTAGGAAAAATCTCCGAAAGAACCACCCACAGTAAAGGTGCTAAGGTGAAGGAATAAAACATCACATTGGCCAGAACTGCAACGACTACGCCTGTCCCTCCTTGATCAACCAGGAAAAAATAGCCGATCAATCCATACAAAACAGCCATGGCAGCAGTCCCGATCAGCAGTAGCTTCTTTCTGCCAAATCTATCCACTGTGAAAATGGTAATGAACACCGAAAGCACCATCACTCCCCCGATCACCACAATATTGAGCATCATTTGCTTCAGGTTGTATCCTGCCGCCAGAAAGATATCCGCTGCATAATAGATCACCACATTGATCCCGCTCCATTGCTGCAGAAAAGCCAGGAAAATCCCGATACAGAGAAGCTTGACCACTTTCTTATGAAACAATTCTTTCAAATTCACCTGTCCAAAATCTCCTTCTTTCAGCGTAGTTTTCACTTCTGCTATGGAATCCTCCGCATAGCTGTCGCCGCCGATTCGCTGTAGGATCTTGCGGGCACGGGCTTCTTCTTTGTTTTTGACCAACCAAGGGGCCGATTCGGGCACGAAAAACATCAATACAAAAAACAGAAGCGCAGGTACAGCTTCCGCGGCAAACATCCATCTCCATCCGATCTGCCCACTCCAACTCCCTGCGATCATCTCAAAACCCGCATTCTCCACCAGCAGTGTATCCCTAACCGATATCCGCCAGTTGACCACCTGGGCCAGAAGCACTCCCATCATAATCAGCAGCTGATTTATGGTCACCATTTTGCCGCGTTTCTCTGGTGGAGAGAGCTCTGCTATGTAGAGGGGCGAGAGATTCAAGGCCACTCCCATAGCCACTCCTCCGATAATCCGGTAGAAGTTAAATTCCCAAAAAGTGCCGGACAAGGCTGTACCTACAGCAGATAGTGAAAAGAGCAAACCGGAAACTATGAGCAGCCTTTTCCTTCCCAATCTATCAGATATCAGGATGCATATCCCCGCTCCTATCATACAGCCCACGAGGGCTGAGCTGGTGCCCCAGCCTTGATCAGAAGGTGAAGTTACATTGAAAAAAGGCTCATAAAATGGTTTGGCTCCACCGATCACCACCCAGTCATACCCGAATAAAAACCCTCCTAAAGCGGCCGTGAGTGTGATCAGCCAGATGTAAGTTTGATTGTACTGATAAGTTTGCTTCATGGATATGTTGTACCAGTAGGACTTAAATCGATAAAATAGCAGAAATATTGTCAGCAGCTGTCCTGCTGCGCCCGAAAAAAATTCTACTGGCAAAACACAACTTCAAACCTGTGCGGAATAAGCGTTTTGACTGTCCGAAATCATTACAGTAGGGTATTACAAACCCGCAAAAAGGTGTCTAAAGGCTGCTTTTAGAAATTGGCGTAGGAATTGAGTTTTCAAAGCCAAATATATTTAACTATGATTAGCTTTCTTATTTGGTGCATCCTTTTTGTGCTTTGCTGGCCCTTGGCAATAATTGCTCTGATTCTCTATCCCATCATTTGGCTCATACTCTTACCTTTTAAATTGTTGGGATTTGCCATAGATCTTTCATTTTCCTTTATCCGGAATTTATTCATGCTGCCCTTTACTTTGGTAGGCAAGTAAAATGGCTATAGCAGCCTACTACTCATTCGATGATTCTCTATTCTTAAAAATCTTATCGATCAATTCGGTGTTTTTTCCTCCAAAAAACCCCTTCCGATCCGACAAATCATCCAAATACAGATCAATATACTGCTGGCTGATCTGGGAGTTATCCCCATATTTTTCTCTCAACTCATCCAACTGCTTATGTAAATCTGCCCTAATCTCTGCGTACGCAGGATCGTCATAGACATTGGTCAGTTCCATAGGGTCATTTTTACGGTCTATCAGTTCCCATTCATCCACATCGAAGTAATAATGGGTCAACTTATAATCCTGATTGACAATCGCATAATGGCGCTTCACCATGTGTACCGATGGATACTCGTAATAGTGGTAATACACCGCATCCCGGGTCCATTCGTCGTTCTGCCCGACAAGCAAGGGCATCATACTCTCGCCCTGCATATCAGAAGGAGCCTCGATTCCCGCAGCTGCTAGGAAAGTCTGGGCAAAATCCAGGTTTTGGACCATTTCATCTGTCTTACTTCCGGCTTTCACCCTATTTGGCCAAGATATCAACAACGGGGTTTTAAAGGATTCATTATAAACAAAACGCTTGTCAAACCATCCGTGCTCTCCCAAATAAAAGCCTTGGTCAGAGGTATATACGATAATGGTATTCTCCATCAGTCCATTTTCTTCCAGGTAGTCCAACACACGGCCTACATTTTCATCCACAGCTTTGATAGTACCCAGATAATCCTGCATGTAGCGCTGATATCTCCATCTCATCTTATCCTCTTCGCTCATGGCAGGGTAAGCCTTTTTGAAGTCCTCATTAACTTTCATGTAGGCTTTATCCCAATTTGTGCGTTGGGATTCATTCAATCTCCCCACTTCACGCTCAAAAGCCCCCTTATCCCAATCGGAAGTTTCCTCGAGTCCCAGTTCATCCATGACTTCCGGGTAAATCTTCGAATCCCCTGACCAGTGCATGTCTGTCAGCAGATTCATTTCTGCCTCCCGTGCAGCTCTTCCTCTACCTGAATAATCATCGAAAAGTGTAGTTGGCTCTTTAAAGGTACGGCTGGTAAACTCATCCACATGTCTTTCCGCAGGCAGCCATTCCCTGTGCGGTGCTTTGTGCAGGTACATCAGCATAAAAGGCTGATCTGCTTTCCGCTCATATTGTAGCCACTCAAGAGTCATATCTGTGATGATATCCGTCACATAGCCTTCTACCTTAATATTACCCTCATTTTTTGTGATAAAGTCTGGGTTGTAATAGGATCCCTGCCCTGGCAAAATCTTAAATTGGTCAAAACCTTTGGGATTATTCCCAAAATGCAACTTGCCAAACATGGCAGTCTGGTAGCCTGCCTCTTGGAATAGTTGTGGAAACGTGACATTAGTGGTATCAAAAGGAAAATGATTGTCCACCTTACCGTTGATGTGCGAATGCTTGCCGGTCAAAATAGTGGCTCTCGATGGCGCACAGATAGAGTTCGTTACAGAAGCATTTGTAAACAGCATCCCCATTTTTGCGATTCTGTCGATATTCGGCGTTTCAATCAACGTATTGTCATAAGCCGAAATCGCCTGATAAGCATGGTCATCAGACATGATAAAGACGATATTGGGAGGATTTTGAGCTTCGGTTTGCTCCACCTTGCTGCATGAATCGAGTAGTATCAAAACTACGACACTCAGGAGTAAAAGCTTCGTGATTTTCATAGGTGAGTTTTTGGGTTAAAGTAGAATTGTGTTTGGATTACCCAAACTAACATATATTGTTCCCACGCTTGGCGTTCGTGCGGGATTTCGGAGTACAAAACTGTCAACCCAGCACAAAAGCCCATATGGAAAACTGAACTTGAATTTAAGCACGTCACCCCTCATGACGCCAAACGTGTGCTATAGGGCATTTTTCTTGTCATCAACCTGGCCCCATTCCTTCTCTAAATATAATTGTAAGACTAATGTGATAAAGAGAAAAGATAATATCAATGCAAACAAAAATCCAACGATTACTCTATAAATCTTTTTCGTGTCCATTAGTCTCCAAGCCAACGGAATTGTCAAAATTGGCGTCCCGAACATCGCAAACCATAATATTTGCCCAAAAAAATCCATTTTAAGAGTAACCGTTTACATTAAGGTCAAAGAGTTGCTTTTTGTCAAGATTGAACTTTACATTCCAATAATAGCTGCCACCATCAAGCACCATAATTCTACCTATTAACCAATTGTCTGTGTCGTCCCTGTCTTTTGCCCAAAAACAGTTAATAAGTAAAATCCTGTCACCATTTTTATCAATGTAGCCAAAATATTGTCGTTTATACTTATGCAGATTTTTATGAATAATCGGTGTCGAGGATTGATTTGCCAATTGATTATTTAAGTTCTTTAAGTCTGTCGCCAACGAAACTTCCGCTTGGTCAATTCCTTGTCTTGTGGGTGTAAAACTTTGTCCGGGAATAAGGTCAAGATAATTTGAGGGAAAAATCGCAACGTCAAACCGCTTGGTCTTATAGTGGTCTGCCTTTTTAAAGGTAGTATCTGTCTGTCCGAAAACTCTGCAAGTTGTCAACAGTAAAAATGTCAAAATTGAAATTGTTACTGTCATTGTTTCGGTCGTCTTAAAATGCCCTATAACTATAGACTATCGCTTGACTTCGCCTTTTTTATAGCTATATCACATTTGAATAATAAACTTTAGAATATGAATATACCTCAGGCGAAAAACTTTTCCTAATATCATTGGTGCATCTGGACTAATC
>CBFGUY010000112.1:0-13623 GCA_965651895.1 uncultured Algoriphagus sp.
CTAGAATGAAAAAACCACTATATTTTGCCACCGCCTTACTTCTGATGGCTTCATGTTCAGGACAAACTGATTCAGAATCTTTCAACTCCAATGATTTAAAATTCACTGTAGAAATAGACACTGTTCAGGTAGATCCCGGCGATGATCATTTTATTTATTTGGCGAAATTTTTACGCTATTCTTCCGTCAGCTCAGATAAAAAAACACTGTATAACTTCAACCCTGCCGCTCCCGAATTGGAAGTTATAGACCTAGATGAGTTAACACTCAAAGAGGTTCTAAAGCTGGAAAATGAAGGTCCCACGGGCATTAATGCGGCAAATTCATACCTGCCCATGATGGATGTATCTGACAAGGGTGAACTCTTCCTGAATACCATAAGCTATATGATCAAACTAAATGCTACCCGTGATCAGATGAGCAGGTTTTGGTTCACTCCGGATTCATTGCAGGGAGATGCTCTTTCAGATTTGGAAATAATATATCCTGAAGGGTTTATGTCAGATAATAAGGATTTCTACTTTGGCGCTTACGGTGCACAGGATAATAGTGCAAAAAGTGGTCTGGCAATGATCAATCTGAATTCTATGGAATTGAAAAAGGTTCCACTGGATATTTTTGAAAGAATAAAAAAATTTGAAATTGTCTTTAGCTCAGGTGGTAATAGCAATATGTCTGCAACAGAGACAGTCTTTTTTGATTCGATTGAGGACAAGGTTTTTATTTCCACAAGCGCCTTTAATGAAATCTATCTAGTGGACATTACTGATGGCACAGTAGAGAAAAAATCGTTTCACTCTGAACTTACCGATGATGCCAAGCAAGGTAATTTCCAGAAAACTGCCGGGTCGCAGAAAGAGCTAATGGATCTCGCTAGGGAGAAAGTTAAAGAGGTGAATTTCCTCAAGTTTCACTACGATGATCAAAATGAGAAATTCTGGAGATTCAGTACCACTCTTGATCGGATGATTGGAGATTCGACCACCTATCATAGAGTATTAACAATTTTTGACCAGAATCTCACCCAACTCCATGAAGAGAAAGTCGATTATTCAGAAAGGGGATCACTTACCTTCTTCAAGGACGGCGCACTATACTCATACATCAACCTCGAGGATGAACTAGGCTTCGTCCGTATCAAACCTAGCTATGAATAAAATCAGACTGCTTACCCCGATTATTCTATCAGTTTTAGCCAGTTGCGGCACTAAAGAAAGTGCTAAAAATCTCACATCTAGTTCCGTTGAGTTTTCCTATGAGATGGATACCGTGATGGTGGATGCCGGGGAAGAGTTTATCCATGTCAACTGGCAGATGATCACTTCCGATTTGTCTGCTGATGGGAAGTACTTCTACAATTTCAAGACCGGAGCTAATAAACCCGGTTTGGAAATTATCGATATGGAAAACCTGAAATTGGAACGGGTCATCCCTATGAGCTTGGATGGGCCGAATGGTCTTCGATCACCTTATGTTTCCCGCGTGTACATTCTTCCTGATGAGACATTTTATCTTTCCGACAATTATGAAGTTTATCATTTCGATCAGCAAGGAGACAAACTTTCTTCCCTAAACTATGCTAAGCAGGAATTTGAAGGAGAAAAACTCCCAGAAAGCAAACGAATCCAGCTAAATGAAACACTTTCTGCAAACGGGAAATTGCTCGTAGCACTTTATGGTGGCGAAAAAATGGAAGATCCTGCAGAAGGACTGGCACTATTTGATATGGAAAATAAGAATGTAAGCTACAAACCATTAGAAGTATCTAAAAATTTAGACAAGTATCAATCTGTTCTTTACTACAATGGAGAACAACCTATGTCAATGATCCTAGCTAACGTACATCTACAATTGAGGAATGACAGCCTTTTATATTCCAATACTGCTCAAAACAAGGTTTTCTTTTACAACCTCAAAACTGATTCTCTTTCTTCTAAAGACTATACTAGCAGATATACCAGTAACGAGGCTGCCGGAAATTACCAAAAACGTACAGATTCAGAAGAAGAATTTAGGGAGATTATAAAAGAGAAAGACAAAGAAGTCAACTATGGCCACCTGTTCTTTGATAAGTATAACGACGTCTATTGGCGATTTGCCAAGGAAATGGATCACATGAAGGGTGACAAGATTATGTACAAAACTGTACTTACCGCCTTTGATCCTACATTTAACCAACTACATGAGGAATTGCTTCCTTCGGACTTTATACTTCCATACAAGTATTTCGCTCGCGATGGGATGATCTATACCTTTCTGAATATCGATGATGAACTAGCTTTTGTGAGACTAAAACCAACTTTTACAAATGAATAAATATTACCAATTAGCACTTGTTCTCCTGCTTTTTAGCTGCAATACAGAGAAGAACACCAAGAATTCAAATGACAAGAATATTAATTTCTCGTACTCGATCGATACCGTGATGATCGATGCGGGAGATGAGTTTTTGTATTTGAATATGAGCTTGTTTTTTTCTTCTTATTCTGCCGATGAGGGGCTGTTGTATAACCTAAATCCACAATCCGCCAGAATGGAAATCATCGATCTGGAGAGTCACTCCTTGGACAGACTAGTTCAATATGACTTGGATGGTCCTAATAAAGTGAAGGAACTGGCGATCACGGGAATTAAGAAATCAAAGACAGGAGATCTTTTTTTCCAAGATTATTACACACTGAACAGGCTTGATTCCTCCGGCACCAAAACAGCCACCTATAGATTAAGCAATGATTTCCTAAACGGGGACGAACTGGCTCTGAATGAAGAAATAGATGGAATGGGACAGATCGGCTCAGATGGGGATTACTTTGCCAGCTTTTATGGTAATTATCAGGAAAAGGGAGGGATCCGTGGCGTAGCCCAGATCAATTTGGCCGATAGCTCCCTGCGCCTGTTTCCGCTGGATTTCTGGGGGGATCTGGACAAGTATGAAGTAAATATGGATCATGGTGACGGAAGAGCTATAAGTGCCCCTGAGTTTAAATTTCTCTTGGTGGATGGGAATGACTTTGTTGTTTCCACATCAGCCAGAAACGAGCTATGGCACTATAATGCGGAACTGGATAGCATTCTACATAAGGAATACACCAGTGAATTCACTAAAAATATAAAGCCTGGAAATTATCCGAAAACAGCTAACAGCCAGGAGGAATTGGAACAGGTGGTTAAGCAAAAATCAGATGAGGTCATTTTTGGGTTTTTGGTTAAAGATGAAAATTCAGGTCTGTTTTACCGTTATAGCCGTGAGCGGGACAATAGCAGAAACAACTATGCCTTTGTTCTAACCATTTTTGATGAAAACCTAAACCAGCTCCATGAGGAGAAACTGAACGAAGAGGTGAGCATACCCGATGAACATATGCCGGGAGGAAAGCCATTTGTACACAGAGGGATGCTGTACACCTTTCTTAATATAGAAGATGAACTGGCCTTTGTACGGCTAAAGACCAAGTTTTCTGATGATCAAGATACCAACTAGCAGGGATGGTAGCATTTTCCTGATCCAACGTCTAATGAATCCCCTAAATAAGTTGGCTTTGTGGACTTTTGCCCTTAATTTTTAGAGCATGAAGCTTTACTGTATGCTAGGCATTTTTTTACTGGTCGCCTCTTGTGGAGGGAAACCAGTGGAAGTACAGCTTGCCGAAGTAAATGTAAGTCCTAGGTTCAATTATGTGCTGGACACTGTTTTTATCGACTCCGGCGAGGAAGAGATCTATCTGCAAATGGATCTCAGCATGTCGGATTATTCGAGCAATGAAGGAATCCTGTACAACCTTAGACCTGAAACAGGAAGAGTGGAAGTCATCAACATGGATAGCCTCAGGCTGGAGAGGCTGGTACACTATGACCTGCGCGGGCCTAATAGCGTGAAGCAATACTTCCCATTTGGAATTAAGAAAACCCTGCTTGGTGATACGTTTTTCAAAGAATACCGGGTACTTCACAAGCTGAACCCAGAAGGTAAAAAGGTAGATTCCTACGAACTGATCAATAGAAAGCTGAGCGGAGACAGGCTCCCTTTTGACACGGAAATAGACGGACTGGGGGAGATCTCCGGTGACGGATCCTATATGGCAAGTTTCTATGGCAATCTAAAAGTAGGGGGACACGTACTGGGAATTGCCAAGGTAAACCTGAAGGATAAATCCCTGAAATTAATACCGGTGGATTTCTGGGAAGAGCTTAAGCGATATACTGTCACGGTGGATTATGATATCGGTAAAAGAAACAGTTCTCCTGAGCTGAAATACCTGCTTTTGAATGGGCCAGATGTCATTCTGTCCACTTCTGCCAGCAATGAGCTGTGGTATTATATAGCTGAAAGTGACACCTTGATCCATAAAAAATACCGCAGCAGAATAACGTCCGATAAAAAATCCGGAAAGTATAGGGAGGATATCAGCAATCAGCAATTGTATATGTATTGGGTCAAGCGCAAAAACGATGAGGTGACTTTCGGGCCATTGGTCAAGGATCAGGAATCCCAGCATTATTACCGCTATAGCAGGGAGCTGGATAGAAGTGATCCACAAAAGCCCCGGTATGTCTATGTGCTTACGGTGTTTGATGATAAACTCGATCAGATCCACGAGCAAGAACTACAGCACAGTGTCCCGATCATCGGGAAATATTTTGAAAACAAGTCGTTCGTGCATAAAGGGTCCATTTATTCTTACCTGAAAAAGGATAATCAGCTGGCATTTGTCAGGCTGAAACCAAGTTTTGGATATGAATAAGCTACTATTTGTGTTTTTCTGGGGTGAATTGGTTCCCGCAGATTTTCGCGGATAAGGACGCAGATCAGCGCAGATTATACGAGAAGGAAGTTTTTCTTTCATCTCTGTATATGAAACGCTGATTAGAGGATGTTTTTTCTGAAAGTCTGCATTGGTTCCCGCAGACCTGACTGCCGTCCAGGCAGGTTTTCGGGGATAAGGACGCAGATTATACGAAAAAGAAGTTTTCTTTCATTTCCCTTTGTTAAGTTCTAATTCGTGAATGTTTTTTTGAACCTTCAAGCCTAATGGATGTTTTCTGGGTAATGGCTCATTATAAGGAAAAACCAACTCTCCTTCAGCGTGCAGAACGACTGCATCCGTATGAAATGCTACTCTATCTGGGGATGCTCAGCAGCGGCATAGTCTTCCTTTTTCTGGCTTTGGCCTTCTTGTTTTCTTCCCGCAACTTACTCGCAGGCATGAATCAGACCCTGCCTGTTTCCTTTCTCGTGTCTACTTTTTTGCTCATCATCAGCGGGTTCACGGCTACATCCATGCGGATTGCCTATACGGAAGAGAATACGGATAAGCTGCTAGGTTCACTAAGGATTACCGTCATTCTAGGGTTTATATTCACAATGTTACAAGTTGTGGGATGGTACGAACTAAAGGCAAAAGGGATAGTGTTTGCCGGTATTCCCAGCGGGAGTTTTCTTTATGTGCTAAGTGGGATACATGTTTTCCACCTTTTGGGAGCTATGGTTTTTGGTCTGATTCTGTATTTTCAGTTACACAAAAGCAGAAAGGATGAAATCCAAAAGCTCCTCATAATTACCAATCCTTTTGAGAAAATGAGAGTTCGTCTTTTTACCTTCTACTGGCATTTCATGGACGGTATCTGGCTGATTCTCTTTCTTTTGTTTGCCCTTAGCTTCTAATCAACATGAAAATTAACTTTTCCACCAAGGTCAGCCAGGATTACCTCTCTGTGAAAAAAGGCTTTGACCAGACACTATTTCAAAAGCTTAGCCCACCATTTCCCCCAGTTAAGCTGCTGAGATTTGACGGATCAGAGGTTGGGGATTTGGTTTCGTTGGAACTCAATTTTCTCCTGTTCAGGCAGCGATGGACAAGTGAGATCACTGACAACCACACTGACGAGTCAGAATATTTCTTTGTAGATGAAGGAGTAGAATTACCGTTTTTCTTAAAGAAGTGGAAACACAAGCACCGGATAATCAAAGAAGGGAATCATACCAAAATCAGGGATGAAGTGGAATTCGACGGAGGGTCTGGACTACTGAGTTTGCTTTTATATCCAGCTCTTTATCTTCAGTTTGCCTATAGAAAGCCTATTTACAAAAAGGTTTTTGCTTAGAATTCCTGCAGGTTTTCACAATTCTCTATTTCACAGTTCCCGTATAGCACCAGAGAATGGCTAGTAATGGCAGACTGGAAGCTCTTGCCTATCTGCTCCTTTATTTCGTTGATCTTTGGGTCAGAGAATTCCCGGATTTTCCTGCACTGGTTACAAACATGATGGTCATGGTGCTTGTAGGTGAGTGCCTGCTCATAGAGAGCGACCTTGTCTTTGAACTGGTGTTTTACAGCCAGTCCACTTTCTACCAGTAGATCAAGTGTATTATAAATAGTTGCTCGACTAATAGTATAGCCTTTATTTCTCATGCTGAGAAAAAGCCCCTCCACGTCCATATGCTCATCTTCCGGAAGTGAGTAAAGTTCGTCAATTACTGAAAATCTTTCAGGGGTTTTCCGGCTTCCTTGCTTGGTAAGGAAGTTTTCAAAGATTTTTTTAGCCTTTTCTATAAGGGCCTTGTCTGCCATGGGTTCAAGAGAATTAAAAATAAAGATGAGTCATTCTCCATTTTTTGTCAAACCAAACTTCCTATTCTTGGTAATTTGGTTTCAATCTAATTAAAACTAAAGCAACTTTTTACAAGTTTGAAGCATATTAAATGGATGATTTCACGGAGATTACTTATATTTTTCATAAAACAGATTAACTTATTCGAAACATCCCGGTTTTACATATATATGTATAAAAGCTTTTTCGCTTTTCTGTTCATCCTTATTACTATACAGATAAGATGTGTGGCACAGGTGCCGGGTTTTTTCATGAAGGAAGAACAGCGAAAGGTCGTCATCCCGTTTTACCCTTCAAACAGTCTCATCATTATTCCAGTATCAATCAATGGCCATACACCGCTCAACTTCCTGGTGGATACTGGGGTTCGTTCCAATATTCTGTTCAGCAAGAAATTAGGCGATGCACTAGGCCTAGAATATACGAGGAGATTAAAATTGGTAGGGGCTGATGGGAGTGATGATTTGATGGCATCTGTTTCTCCTATCAACCATTTTGACTTGGGACCCGTAGAAGGGATTTTTCAAAGTTTATTGGTGCTGGAGCAGGAGTTTTTGGAGCTGGAATCTGTCATCGGAATTCCAATTTATGGTATCATAGGTTATGAGTTTTTCAAATTTAACCCGATTAAAATTGATTATGACAATGGATTGATGACCTTTTATAGGCATGATGCGATGAGGTGGAAGCCTTTGTTTTATCGAAAAACACACCTCTCTATTGAAGAAAACAAGCCTTATATTCAGGCAAAGGTGAAGCAGAAGGACGGTTCTATTCTTTTTCCCAAATTGCTCATCGATACAGGAGCTAACCATGGGCTTTTGCTAAACAGAGAAACGACCGAAGCGATCACCATGCCGCCCCTTTTCATAGAGTCCGCGTTGGGTCAGAGTCTGGGAGGCATGTTGTTTGGTTATATGGGCAGGGTGGAGTCGCTTAGTTTTGCAAATTTGAAACTGACTGAAGTGCTGACCTCCTACCCTGAAGAAACACCTTTTAGTTACGTGATTAAGGATTCTGGCCGTTCCGGTAGTCTGGGTGCCGAGGTCTTGGGGCGTACCAAGCTAATTTTTGATTATCCCAGAAATCGCCTGCTGGTTCAGCGGGCGGATAATTTCTTCGCTCCCTTCCAATTTGATATGAGCGGTATGACGCTGAGGAAGATCCCGAATGATGATAACAGGATCTATGTGTCAGAGATAAGGCCAGGATCTCCTGCCCAGCGTGTGGGAATAGAGGCTTATGATGAAGTGCTTATGATAAATAATGTGCCTACATTTTTCTGGGAGCTGTCTGATATCAATAAATTATTGCGATCTGAACAGGGTAAAAAAGTAGAAGTGGAAGTCCGTCGCTATGAGGGAGATGACTTGACTAAGTATGAAGATCACAAGTTTAGCTTCGTGCTGAAGAGACAGATTTAAACGCTTTTAGGATAGAGTTAATATAAATAACGGTAATTTTGAATGAAACATGGAGAAAAATAAGCAAACCTCCTTTTCAAAAATCCGTGAGTAACCTAGTCTAAAAAACAATTATAAACACATACAATCGATACGGGTAAAATCATCATTAGAGCAATGATTATTCTGATCGTCAAAGAATCCATAAGATCAAAAACAACAATTATAAACACATGAAAAAATTCCTTATTCCTATTCTGATTTTGGTGGTCGTAGGTGTTTTTATCTACACTAAGGCCGTTGGGACGTATAACACTTTTGTCCAGAAAGAAGAAGTGATCAATGGGCAGTGGGCTGAGGTAGAGACACAATATCAACGTAGATCAGACTTGATTCCAAATCTGGTAAATACCGTGAAAGGTTATGCTGACTTTGAGCAGGAGACATTGACCGGGGTGATCGAAGCACGGGCTAAAGCCACTTCAGTGAATGTAGATGCTTCTAATCTTACTCCTGATAAACTGGCCGAGTTCCAGGGGGCACAGGATCAGCTTTCGGGAGCTTTGGGCAGGTTATTGGTGAGCGTGGAGCGCTATCCAGAGCTTAAAGCTAATCAGAATTTCCTCGAACTGCAGGCGCAGCTCGAAGGTACAGAGAACAGAATAGCCGTGGCCAGACGTAACTTCAACCAGTCTGTGCAGGATTTCAATTCCAATCTGCGGACTTTCCCGAACAATATCTTTGCGGGATGGTACGGATTTGAGCAGAAAGGTTACTTCGAAGCATCCGCAGGAGCTGAGAATGCACCTACTGTCCAGTTTTAAATACTACTTATTATGGCTGAGAAATTATTCTCAAAAGCAGACCGTGAGGCTATCGTCAATGCCATACGGTCTGCTGAAGTTTCCACATCAGGAGAGATCCAGGTTCATATAGAAAGCCGCTGCAAAGGCGAGGTGCTAGACCGTGCGGTGAAGGTTTTTGACACACTTAAGATGTATCAGACCAAAGACCGAAATGGTGTGCTTTTTTACCTTGCGGTAGTTGATCATCGCTTTGCGATTTTGGGAGACGCAGGGATCAACGAAGTAGTCCCAGATGATTTCTGGGAGAATATTAAAGAACACATGGCCAGTTATTTCAAAAAAGGCCAATTTACACAAGGTCTGATCGACGGCATTCACATGGCCGGCGAGCAACTTGGACAGCATTTCCCATATCAGGGTGATTCAGACATAAACGAACTTCCTGATGAGATTTCTTTTGGATCCTAAAATCCGCCCCCTAGTTTTTCTTTTCCTTTTTTTCACACTCGGGCTTCAGGCTCAGGATTTCCCTCCTGTACCTAATCCGCCCAAGCTGGTGAATGATTTTACAAATACGCTCTCATCGGCTGAGGCGGCACAGCTGGAAAGAAAACTAGTCGCTTACAATGATAGTACTTCCACTCAGATCGCCATCGTGATGATGCGATCAGTGGGACAATATGATATTGCTGATTACGCATTCCGGCTAGGTGAATCCTGGGGTATAGGAGGAGGTGCAAATGATAACGGAATCCTGATCCTTGCTGCAATGGATGACCGCAAAGTATTTATAGCGACAGGATATGGTATGGAAGGGGCAGTGCCGGATGCCCTGGCCAAACGTATCGTGGAGAACCTCATTCTGCCTAATTTCCGCCGTGAAGCCTACTACGAGGGCTTGAATGAAGCGACTGATATGATCTTCAAATTGGCTTCAGGTGAATATACCGCTGAGGATGTGGAGTCCAAAGGCAACAGCGGTGGCGCCATATTTATGATTTTGTTTTTCATCTTCCTTTTCGTGATACTTCCCCTGCTCAAGAACCGCAATGATAACGACAACCACATGGGCGGTAAAGGCGGAGGAGTGGATCTATGGACTACGATTATGCTGGCAGGGATGCTTGGCGGCGGAGGCAGAAGATCCGGAGGTGGCTTTGGTGGAGGAGGATTTGGCGGCGGTGGAGGCGGCGGCTTTGGAGGTTTCGGTGGCGGTAGCTTCGGAGGCGGTGGAGCCGGAGGAAGCTGGTAACCCGTATTCTTAACTCTTTATAAAAACGCTTTGATTAGCGTTTTTTTTTGAGCAAAAATTCCCGCAGTTTGAATCCAAAAGCAGATTTCTACAGAATAATCTCTGTTTGCACTGAAAAAATACGTAGAAAAATAAGTATTTTTACGTAATTATTCTTAAGTTTAGCCAAGATTTCAAGACAAGATGATATCAGTATCCGAAGCACTAGATCTAATCAAAGCCCATACGGCAAAATTGCCAGCAGTCAAGATGCCCTTAAGAGATTCTTATGGGTGTTTTCTGGCAGAAGATTTAGTAGCGCCCATTAGTTTGCCCCCATTTCGACAATCTGCCATGGATGGCTATGCGTTTCGGAGTGGTGGGGAACTAGACCTTGAGGTAATCGGAGAATGCAAGGCCGGCGATACCAAGGTTTTTGAACTGGCAGCCAACCAGGCGGTAAGGATATTTACTGGAGCTCCTGTACCTGATTCCGCCGATACAGTAATCATGCAAGAGTATGTGCAGGCTGGGAATGGGAGGATCACAATCCAAACTAAGCCTGAAAAGGGAGCCAATGTGCGGGAGATCGGAGAGCAGATTCAAGCAGGGGAAGATGTGCTGCCTGCAGGAACCAAAATCAACGATTCCATAATTGGGTTTTTGGCCAGTTTTGGAATCACGGAGGTTTTAGTCTTTAGCAAACCCAAAATTACCCTCATCGTAACCGGAAATGAACTTCAGGAGCCTGGAACACCTCTGAAGCCTGGCGCCATTTACGAGAGTAATGCGATTATGCTGGAGTCCGCACTGAAGTCAAGAGGATATGGTTCGGTGCGGATTTTAAAAGTTCAGGATGACCTAGAGTCCACCATCAAAGTAGTAGCCCAGGGACTGGAATCTGATATGCTATTGATTTCTGGTGGTATCTCAGTGGGAGATTACGACTTTGTAAATGAAGCCTTGCAGGCAAATGGTGTCCGGGAGATTTTCTATAAGGTAAATCAAAAACCTGGAAAGCCCATTTGGTTTGGAAAGAAGGGGGAAAAGCTTGTTTTTGCTTTGCCCGGAAACCCCGCTTCTTCACTGACCTGTTTTCTGATTTATGCCCTTTCTGCTTTGAAAATCATGACAGGGAATCCCGATTTCGACTTGGATTTTCAAACGGGAGTACTCACACATCGTACGTTTAACAAGTTTGGAAAGACGCTGTTTATACTTGGTTCTGAGGTGAATGGAGAATTGGAGATATATCCCAAGCAGGCATCGAGTATGTTAATTTCCTATGCTTTAGGAAATGCGCTGGTGCTGGTCCCGGCCGAAAAGGAAATTCTGGAAACAGGAGAGGAAGTGCTATATCTACCTATAAACAGAAATTAATACTAGAAATAAGGCTACTAATCTAAAAATGAAATTCTCGGCAGATATCACAGCTTATGTACTCTGTGGAGGTAAAAGCTCCCGTATGCAGTCTGAAAAAGGATTGGTGCTTTATAAAGGCAAGCCTTTTATACGCTGGATAATAGAAGCAGTGATGCCCATCACCCCAGATATAATACTGGTGACCAGCAATGGTGATTATAGCCTGGTGGGATTGCCTATGATCGAGGATTTGTATGCTGACAAGGGGCCTGTGGGAGGAATATATACTGCTTTGAAGCACAGTAAAACGAAGCGTAATCTGATACTCAGCTGCGATATCCCCAAGATCACTACGGGATTATTATCCACCATAGTAGCGGAATCTGCAAAAAATGATTCTCCGGTCACATTTATCAATGATGGAAGAAATGATTATCCGTTGATTGGTGTTTACAATAAAACAGCCTCGAAAACCTTCGAAAATGCGATTTCAGCCAACAAACTGAAACTTTGCGCTCTGGTCAATATGATTTCACACCAGAAAATCCAAATCAACGCGGATCAGAAATCCCTTGTACAGAACATCAACAGTAAAGCGGAATTGCTTTCACTAAACCTATTAGACAGATGAAAACCATAACCGGAAAATCCCCGAAAATCACCCTGCTAGGCGCTGGGCCTGGCGATCCTGAACTACTGACTCTCAAGGCAGTCAAAGCACTGAATGGGGCTGATGTAGTGCTGTACGATTCTCTTGTGAATGAGGAAATCCTTGAACATGCGAATCGGGCACTACTTGTTTTTGTGGGAAAAAGGAAGGGAAACCATAGTCATACCCAGGATGAGATCAACCAACTTATTGTGGATTATGCCACGGAATTTGGTCATGTTGTGCGGGTTAAAGGCGGTGATCCTTTTGTTTTTGGCAGGGGAAAAGAAGAAGAGATCTATGCTGTAGAAAGAGGAATCGAAGTAGAAGTGATCTCCGGAATATCTTCCAGTATAGCAGTGCCGGCCTCTATAGGAATTCCGGTTACCAGCCGGGGAGTAGCTGAAAGTTTCTGGGTGATCACAGGCACTACCAGCGATAGGACACTTTCAAAAGATCTTTCCCTGGCTGCCCAGTCCTCCGCCACGGTGGTGGTACTGATGGGAATGGGTAAGCTAGCTGAGATTGCTGATATCTATACCTCATTTGGGAAAGCAGATATACCGGTAGCAATCATTCAGGACGGGACAAAAACTGAGCAGAAAGAAGTCGTGGGTACCATTCAAAACATCGTCGAGCTCAGTGAAAATGAAGCGATAAAAGCTCCGGCTGTGATCGTTATAGGAGAGGTCGTCCATCTGGCGAGAGTGAGAAAGCAAGTACGGGAAGACTGGGTTTTAGATGATGAATTCATCTTCCAAAACCTGAATACCTTGCCTTTTACTAATTAATCTGGAGGATCTATATTAACTTGATGCTATGATTACTGTCAACTATTTTGGAAATATTGCAGAAGCTGCTCAAAGTGACTCAGAAACTCTGAACGTGAAAGCTATGAAGCTGGAGGATCTGCTGAGTTTGCTGGATGCAAAATATGATCTGGGGAAATTCCAGTTTCAGGTAGCCGTCAACCGTAAAATTATCTCCAGACAGCAGGCGTTGACTATTTCTGAAGCTGACGAAATAGCCCTGCTTCCACCATTTGCAGGAGGATAAGATGGAGCGGTATCAACGACAAATCATCCTGCCTGGCATAGGGACTTCCGGCCAGCAAAAGTTAAAGGCAAGTAAGGTGCTGGTGGTAGGTGCAGGGGGTTTGGGTTGCGCTGTTTTGCCCTATCTCGCAGCCGCCGGCATAGGTACGATTGGTATTATAGACGGGGACAAAATCGAAGAATCCAATCTCCACAGGCAGATCCTTTACTCTTCCGAGCAGCTGGGGCTTTCTAAAGCAAAAGAAGCAGCCAAATCTATTTGTAAGTCAAATCCGGGGATGGAAGTTATGGTGTTTGAAGAGTTTTTGACCGCTAAAAATGCGGTTGAAATCTTCTCCGGGTTTGATCTGATTGTTGATGCCACGGATAATTTATTTATCCGATATGTAATCGATGATACCTGCCTCACTTGCGGTAAGCCCTTTGTTTATGGATCCATCCATCAGTTTCAAGGTCAGGTTTCGGTCTTCAATTTCGAAGGCGGGCCGACTTACCGGGATATTTTCCC
>CBFGUY010000113.1:0-13568 GCA_965651895.1 uncultured Algoriphagus sp.
CGTTTGTGTCGTTTGGGAGTGCAAATATCAGGACTTTTATCGGATCAGCAAGGGTTTTCTTTAAGATTTAATGCTATTTCACTTAAGAGACTGATAGCTAACGTGAAAAGTTTAACAAAACAAAAATGCCCTGATAACTCAATCATCAGGGCATTTCATCTTCAATTTTTGGTTTCTCAAAGCTTTTTCAAAACAATGTTTCGCCAGTAAACCTTTATCCCTCCACCATCGTGGATCTGAAGGCAAATCCCGCCTTTTCCTTCTCCAATCTTAGCATCTGAGAAATTCACCATCTCTACCCCGTTCAAGTAAGAAGTAACATTGTCTCCTTTGACAACAATCTTCATTTTGTTCCATTCTCCAAACTTCAAATTTTTGTCTTTTTCAGGATCTGGCTTCACCAACCAGCCTCTACCGTACGATTCATAGATCCCGCCAGTGTCATGACCTGGAGGCGCCACCTCTACTTGCCAGCCAGAAACTTTCGTCCCTTCTACTGTGGATCTAATAAATACCCCGCTATTTCCATTGGCTTCTTGCTTGAATTCGAGCGTGACTTCAAAGTCATCATACTCCTCATCGGTCCCCAAATAACCATACTCTTCATCAGGTCCACTTTCAGAAACTAACAAACCATCCTCCACATACCACTTTTCTGTTCCATAAACAGTCCACCCTGAAAGATCCTTGCCATTAAAGAGTTTGACTTTCTTCTGCGCATAGGCAAAATTCACAGATGCTGCCAACAGCATCACCACCACTAACTTTTTCATATGTTTATAATTTGTCTTTTAAATGTCATACCCGAAGGCAGGCTCGATTTCACAATTTTCTGATTTTAATATTTTTGAACCAAGTCTCGGCTCCATGATCCTGAAGTGAAATCAATCCTGATTTAGAAATAGCATAGTCAGGAAAATCCTCCCATTTACCAGAATTCCTAGCAGCTGTCCATTCTTCAGAATAAGGAACAAACTCTACGGTTTTCTTTCCATTGAGGTAATAACTCGAACCTTTCTCTGAGAAAATGATTTTCGAAGTATTCCATTCGCCAGCTGGCTTAACAGCTCCTTCATAATCAGGCTCAGTCATAGCGTAATCAGCACCTATTGACTGCCACTTCTCCAATGGCTCAGGAAAGCCTAACTGGTCAATCATCTGGTATTCCGGTCCAGTCTCGTAGGGAGCCTGGTATTTAGGGTCTTCTACTACGTGATATAGCACGCCGCTATTCCCCCCTGGAGCTATTTTCCATGTCCACTCCATTTCGAATTGCTCAAATTCCACCGGAGCAAAAACAATATCCCCGCCTATATCACCACCTTTGCCCAATGCTTTCAATGCTCCATCTTCTACTGTCCACCCTTCGGACGGAAAACTATCCCCGTTAAATGCTCTCCATCCGTCTGTATTGGTGCCGTCAAAAAGAAGCATCCAGCCATCCGCTTTCTCTTCTTCTGTCAATGAATTCTCTGGCACCAAAACCTCCTCAACAACAGTTTCGGTCACTGAATCATCTGCCGGTTTTGGGTCACATGACCAAGCCAGGGCGAACAAGGCCACCCATGCATATCTTGTATTTTTCATAATGTGATAAGTTTCAAATTATTTCGATTCAAAAGTTAATTGATTTTTTTAATAAAGTCTTCTACCTAAAAGGATTTTTTCATGAACGGTACCCTGAATTTGCGCTTGTTAAGAATTCGTGATGCTCATAAGCTTTCACAATACGCTTTCGCTTTAAGTAGTCTACTTCCATACCAAGAGAAGATCTCCCCATCTACCAGAATGATTTTCGTATTAGGTAAAAAAGATTGAAAATACTGTATATGCGTTTCCTTAAAAGGAAAAGGCTCTGAACTTAGCAAAAGATATTCAGGGTTCACCTCTATCAACTCCTCCTCTGAAACCTGAGGATAGCGTGGAGTCCGGATCAAATTCTCAAATCCCGCAAAATCCAGCATCTCATTAATAAACGTATCCGCTCCAGCCACCATAATAGGATCTTTCCAGATCACATAGATTGATGTCCCCTTTCTGGAAAGTGGCAAAGCAAAATCTGTTTTCAACTGTCTGATAATTCCCTGGGCTTTCTCGTTTGCGCTTAGCATTTCCCCCAAACTTCCAATCATCTCCAAACTATCCTCCAGCGTATAGATATCACTCATCCACACAGGATACTTCACCATAAGCTCTTCAATGCCCGTACGCTCATTTTCTTCTTTGTTTCCTATAATTAGGTCTGGCTCCAACGATTCAATTACCTCAAGTCTATAATTCTTTGTACCTCCTACTATAGCTTTCCGTTTTTTCAAGCCTTTGGGATGAATACAAAACTTGGTCACGCCTACAATCTTTTCCTCCAAACCCAAATCTACCAAGAGCTCAGTCTGAGAAGGAACGAGAGAGATGATCCGCCGGGGCGGAGCTGTAACGAAGATTGTGCGGTTAAGCTGATCCGTGTAATTCATGTTAAATCATAGGGTAAAGTTCATAGGCCGCGGAGACCATTACCTATGGACTATTGAGCTATGAACTTATTTAATATATCTAAAGTCAAATGTAGGATCAAACTCCATCAAGAATTCATACATCAGATTAATCACTTGCTCTATATCATCTTTGCTGGCTGTCTCGACGGTAGTGTGCATATACTTCAAAGGCAAAGAAATCAAAGCTGATGGGACCCCTTCATTTGAATACGCAAAAGCATCTGTATCGGTGCCTGTTCCTCTGGATGCTGCAGCTCTCTGGAAGGGTATCTCTTTCTTTCTGGCTGTCGCAATAATCAAATCAAGCAGTTTTTTATGGACCGATGCCCCTACAGGCAGTACAGGCCCTTTGCCAGCAGTAAAATCACCACTTACCACCTTATTATATAAAGGAGCTGTAGTATCATGACAAACATCTGTAATTATTGCAGCATTGGGTTTGATTTTGGCAGCAATCATTTGAGCTCCGCGAAGACCAATCTCTTCTTGGACTGCATTTACTATATAGAGTCCAAATGGCAATTTCTTTTTATTCTCTTTAATTCTCCTCGCAACTTGGGCGATCATATAACCACCAATCCTGTTATCAAGCGCTCTTCCTGAATAGAATTTCCCATTCAGTTCAGTCAGTTCATCTTTGAAGGTGATTACACAACCTACGTGAATCCCCATCTCCTCCACTTCATCTTTGGATCTGGCTCCCACATCAATGAAAATATTATCCAAAGTAGGTGTGTCTTCTTTGCCGTCTTTTCGGACATGGATGGCAGGCCATCCAAAAACTCCCGGGATCATTCCTTTATCTGTATGGATATTCACACGCATAGATGGTGCAATCATATGATCAGAACCTCCATTGCGGCGCACGTAGATATAGCCATCGTCTTTGATGTAATTCACAAACCAGCTGATCTCATCGGCATGCGCTTCGATTACGACCTTATATTCAGCGGTCGGATTGATGACAGCCACGGCCGTCCCATAGTTATCAGTGAAATAATCATCCACAAATGGTCTGACATAGTCTAGCCAAATCTGCTGACCAGAAGCTTCAAAGCCGGTCGGGGAAGCGTTGTTTAGATAGTTGGTGAGAAAAGCTTTCTGCTCGTTAGTAATGTTATTGCTCATATGATATTGTCCACGGTCTACGGACGACAGTCCACAGCAGGTGGTATTTTAATTTATAGATTTACTTATATTTATTTAAGTCAATAGTTTTTAGACCATAGCCCATAGTAACTTCATTTAGAGGTCAGTTTCTTTTTTAAAGATTGAATCATTTTTACCAGTTCCTCACATTGTCCATACGTAGGCTGAAATACTTCTTCTTCAATATAATTTCTCCTTTTTGCGATAAACAGAGCCGAGACAACTTCAACTATAGATCGGATTGAGTAATTCAAAAACCTTTTGTATTCCAAATTGGATTGGCTAGTACTTCCTTCGGCAATATTTAAAGCTACAGAATCTGCTGCCCTTCTCATTTGAGAGATTAAATTAAATCGCTCATCATTTGGAAACCCTTTGGTGATAATAAATATCACTTCGTTAAGATCCATTGCTTTCTGCCAAACAATTAATTTTTCAAACTTGAATGCCATAACTCTGATTTACGGTAAAACTATGGACTATTATCCAGTAGCTATTAACTCATAGGGGTATATTCCCATGCTTCTTCCTGGGGATTTTATCCACTTTGTTTTCAAGCATTTTGAAGGCTTTGATTAATTTAACACGGGTTTCGGAAGGCATAATGACCTCATCTATGAAGCCCCGGTGTGCTGCCCGATAGGGATTTGCAAATTTGGACGTGTACTCATCTACTTTTTCCTGAAGTTTGGCAACCGGATCTTCCGCTTCTGCGATCTCTTTCTTGAAAATAATCTCTGCTGCACCCTTTGCTCCCATCACTGCAATTTCGGCTGTTGGCCAGGCAAAATTCAGATCTGCCCCGATATGCTTGGAATTCATCACATCATATGCTCCACCGTAAGCTTTTCTGGTAATAACAGTAATCCTGGGAACCGTCGCTTCAGAGAATGCATACAGCAATTTCGCTCCATTTGTTATAATCCCATTCCATTCTTGATCTGTTCCCGGTAAAAAACCCGGTACGTCCACCAATACCAAAAGTGGCACATTAAAGCTGTCACAAGTCCGCACAAACCTTGCTGCCTTTACCGAAGCATCATTATCCAAAACGCCAGCCATAGATTGAGGCTGATTACCGACTACTCCTATACTCCTTCCTCCCACACGGGCAAAACCTACCACAACATTGTCCGCAAAATTTTCATGCACTTCCAAGAATGAATCCTCATCTACAATTCCTTTCACTGCATCACGGATATCATACGGATGATTGGGGTTCTCCGGTATTAAACTATCCAGTTCCATCCTACTCTCATCCTCTAAGAGTTCGTATGGATATACAGGTGCAATTTCCTCACAGTTTTGGGGCATGTAACTCAAGATCTTTTTGATGTGCTGAATACATTCCAGCTCATTAGCGCAGGCAAAATGCGTAACCCCGCTTTTGGTACTGTGCGCCGAGGCTCCCCCCAATTCCTCCGCAGTTACATTTTCCTGCGTGACGGTCTTCACTACGTTAGGACCTGTCACAAACATATAAGAAGTATTTTCCACCATTAAGATAAAATCTGTGATCGCAGGTGAGTACACAGCCCCACCGGCGCAAGGCCCCATTATCGCAGAAATCTGCGGAACAACTCCCGAAGCCAGTGTATTTCTGTAGAAAATATCAGCGTAGCCTCCCAGTGAATTAACCCCTTCCTGGATCCGAGCTCCTCCTGAATCATTCAAACCAATCACCGGCGCACCATTTTTCATGGCCATATCCATGATTTTGCAGATTTTCTCGGCATGAGTCTCGGATAATGATCCTCCGAATACAGTGAAATCCTGGGAAAACACATAGACTAATCTTCCATTTATTTCTCCATAACCTGTAATTACCCCATCTCCCAAATAATGCTCTTTATCCAGCCCGAAATCCTTAGCCCTGTGCATCACAAACTTGTCTATCTCTTGAAATGAACCTTCATCCATCAGCAAATCCACCCGCTCACGAGCGGTCAGCTTGCCTTTCTTATGCTGTGCTGCAATTCTCTTTTCCCCTCCACCAAGAAGTGCTTCCGCATTTTTCTTTTTCAGCAATTCGATTTTACCCTCTTTCCCGGGCAATGTATAATTGGGTTTATCCTGATTGTCCATACGATAGTTTTTAGACTTGCTCAAATATAACAGGCTTTGTCAGCTATGGAAAAAAACCTTGGTGAATGAATTTGGAGTAAATGTCAATTTCTTCCTAAAGAAAAAAATGAGATAGCACCTGAATACACCAATCCCTTATTTACACCATTGACAAAAGCTTATCCCCGCCTTCCTCAAAAAACCGGATAATAAAATAAAAGTTGAAAGTCCTCATTTCAAATAACTTTCTATATTCGCCCATCCAAAAAATTGGCAGCGTATGAGTACCCGAAAGGCAGCGGTAATAGACATGGGCACCAATACATTTCATTTGTTATTGGTAGAACTAGAAGGTGTAAGTTTTAAAACAATTTACAAGGAGAAAATCCCTGTCAAATTGGGTAAAGGCGGAATCAATCAAAACAGGCTTGCCGAGGATGCGCAAAAAAGAGCTTTTCATACGCTCAAACATTTCAAAAACCTGATCGATGGCGAGCGCATAGATCAGGTTTTTGCTTTTGCTACCAGTGCGATTCGAAATGCCGAGAATGGCTCCGAATTCGTCAAAACCGTCAAAGAAACACTTGGCATCAGCATTCAAGTACTTTCAGGGACAGAGGAAGCACAGATGATCTACGAAGGGATTAAGCTTTCAGGTTCGCTCAATGGCCAAACTGAGCTCATGATGGACATCGGTGGCGGTTCCGTGGAATTCATCATCGGCAATAGTCAGGAGTCTCTATGGAAGCAAAGTTTTGAAATTGGCGGCCAGCGTCTGTTGGAGCTTTTTCACTACCATGATCCTATTTTACCGGAAGAAGTTGAAAAGCTTGAAGGCTATCTGGAAGAAAAGCTCCAACCTTTGATTTCAGCTATCCAAACTTACCGGCCTACGGGTCTTGTTGGTGCATCCGGAACTTTCGATACGCTGACGGATATTTATTTTGAATCCATGCTTCAGTGCAAACTCACAGGTCGGCATGTATTTGAGTTGCCTGTAGAAGAATACGAAGCGATTCACCGCATGCTATTGAGCAAAAACAAGGAAGAGCGCCTGCTGATTCCCGGAATGATCCCCATGCGTGTAGATATGATCGTAGTCGCCTCTAGCCTAATTGAATTTATCCTGCGCTACATTGAGGTGGACTTTATCACCTGCTCTCATTATGCATTGAAAGAAGGCGCTATTGCATCCTTGCTTATTCCTGAGCAAACACCTCTTTAAACCGTTCCAAAAACTTTCCTTTCTTATCTTTGGCAACTAGTTATTCGCCAGTTTAATCTCCTATTGATATGACCTATTCCTATGAACAACTCCATGCATTTACATTGGGTATGCTTGCCAAAATCGGCTGTCCAGATGAGCAAGCCAAAACGGCGGCTGATGTATTGGTCTCAGCAGATCTCCGTGGAGTGGACAGTCATGGAGTGGCCAGGCTTTCAGGGTATGTAAGATTATGGGAAAAAGGAAGGATCAATTCGACTCCAAATGTGCGGGTTGTTCATGAAACCCCCTCCACTGCCGTAGTAGATGGGGATGGAGGTCTAGGTCTGGTGGTAGCTCCTTATGCGATGAAAGTTGCTATTGAGAAAGCCAAAATTGCCGGGACTGGTTGGGTTTCCGTGAAAAACTCAAATCACTACGGCATCGCAGGCTACCATGCCATGCAGGCTTTGGAGCATGATATGATCGGGATTTCACTGACCAATGCCAGTCCCCTGGTCGCGCCGACTTTTTCACAGGAAAGACTTTTGGGTACAAATCCAATCGCTGTAGCAATCCCTGCCAAGGATCAGCCTCCATTTGTCGCTGATTTGGCTACAACTACTGCTGCCAATGGGAAATTGGAAATTCTACAACGAAAAGGAATGGATACCCCAACCGGATGGGTGCAGGATAAAGACGGTAACCCTACTACTTCTGCCAATGGCGTGAAAGACGGAGGGGCTTTGCTACCACTCGGTGGAGATCGGGAGCATGGTTCGCACAAGGGCTATGCCTTGGGTTCCGTTGTGGATATTTTCTCCGCCGTACTTTCAGGCGCCAATTATGGCCCATGGGTTCCGCCATTCGTGGCATTCTTAGAACCTGATCCCAATCCTGTAGGAGAAGGAATCGGGCACTTTTTTGGTGCGATGCGAGTGGATGCATTCCGTCCCGCAGATGAGTTTAAAGCACATATGGACAATTGGATCAGTCGATTCCGTGCAGCAAAACCGACTCCCGGTAATGAAAAGGTATTAATACCGGGCGATCCGGAGCGGGAATTGGAAGCTATCCGGATGAAAGAAGGAATTCCATTGCTTGATCCGGTGGTAAAGGACTTGACGGAATTAGGAGAACGGTTTGGGGTAAAGTTTTAGGAATGTTGGATGTGGGGTGTCGGGTGGCCGATGTAGCTTAGCTTCTTTATGAATAAAAGATCAAGTAAAAAAGAGACCTTTTGTTTGTATAAATTTTTAAATTGGCTTTATACCTTTTTACAAGATGTCTGACAGTCCTAGAAAATTCAAGCTCGACCGATCCACCTTCCAAGCAAGAAATGCTTCTCAGCAAATCAATTATGGGGAAGAATACAGGGATTTGACTTGGCAAGAAAGGATGCGAGTCCATAAGTACCTCAATAGCATAGCTAACGGGTACGATTTAGAAAATCCCCCTAGGATGGATAAAAACAAGTTTAATGTCCGATCTTTATAAAAAATGGTAATCAAATAATATGAAAGCATTCAATTTCATCATGCTTTTGATTATCCTACTTTCAAACATATTCTTTTTCATTCCGCTTACTTATAAGATTTTTCACTCTGGAGGAGGCCCCTTTGGTTTCGGGGTTATGCTTCTACCTTTCCAGCTTCTTGCACATTTATTTATAATTCCTGCAGTTTTAGCACTAAGAAAAAAGTGGGGGACAAATCGAGCTTTTCTATGGATAAATGGGATTGGAGCAGTTGATTCTATACTTTGGCTCACAATAGTTTTGACCTATATAGAATCCTAAAAATCGCTATCCTCAAAAATCCGATTAGGATCCTGCCGATTGTCAATTATTGTGATTATTTCAATCGCATTTGCATGAATTCTATAATAGAATGAAGCTTCCTTAGAAACTACGCATTTGCGGACATTCGGAAAATCTCTGATTACTTGGCAACTTTCTGGATAAGATCGTATTAGAGAAATTGATGCCAGTATCTTATTTAAAAATTTATTTCTTACTCTCAAAGACCATCTATCCTGCAGATAATTTAGAAGTTCCTGTAGTTTCTTCTCTGCCAAAGGTGAAAGATAAACCTCCATTTATTCAGGATACTTTTTTCAAAAAATCATCCAGAGAAATCCTTCTTCCTGCATCTAATTGCCGTAGTCCAAGCAAGATTTCATCCTTTTCCTGCGTGGACAAAGACTCTGTCTCTTTCTCAGTAGATATAAGATCAAGCAAGCCTTGTATAAGCTTATTGTCATCTAAATCTAAAATCCGCTTTACTAATTCAAGTTTTGCTGCTTGTATATCCATCTTATTTCCTTTTGATAAATTTAACTTCTTTCTTCTAGAATACGAAAAGACCCCATTTCCAGTTAGAATATCTTTTCTAACTTTATTTCATGCCCATATCCACCCTCACTCCCCGCCCGTCTTTCGAAGAAAACCCAAAGCTTGCCAAAGCATCCCATAACCTAAGTACTCTCTTGGATGCAATCAGGCTCAAAAAGATTCCCGTAAGTACCGAGTCCCAAATCAATGAAATTGTATCAGGAGTAAATAACTTTTCCGGTCCCGATTCCCAATTGATTAAACAAATGGGGGTGGCGCAAACAGCCATTCTCAAACTAGTGAAAGATGAGCTTGGGATAGTTGCTAAAAACCATTACCAAAACCAGTGGCTTGCTTTGGGCATGGCAACATTTGGAATTCCTTTAGGCGTTGTATTCGGCGCTGCATTGGGGAATATGGCTTTTATTGGGATTGGAATACCTATCGGAATGGGAATCGGACTGGCTGTAGGCGGCGGTAAGGATAATCAAGCAGAAGTAGAAGGTAAGCAATTAGATTGGGCTGCAAAATAATCCCAGCGCGTACATCTTACTTATAGTGAATATCCCCCATTAATCCTGATTATCAAGACTTATCTCCGGGATTACTAAAATCGCTTGTCATAACCTTTGCTTTTTGTAAATTCAAAATCAAAAACCCTCAAACACATAACCTATGCACCCACTCAATCGAAGAGAATTTTTAAAAGGAAGTACTGCTCTCATTTCTTTGGCAAGCTTTGGATTGCTAGGCATGGACTTCAAAGACCGGGAAGGCCCGCTACAAGTGGCTCTGATCGGTTCAGGATGGTACGGCAAATCTGATCTTTTTCGGTTGATCCAAGTAGCAGATGTGGAAGTAGTAGCACTTTGTGACGTAGATTCCAAGCAGTTGGCAGAAGCGGGGAAGCTGGTGGCATCACGGCAAAAATCCGGTAAAGTACCAGCCTTATATGAAGATTATAAAGAGCTTTTGGCTAAAGAAAAACCTGAATATGTGCTAATAGGCTCACCGGATCATTGGCATGCACTCATGGCAATAGACGCAGTGAAAAGCGGAGCCCACGTTTACCTACAAAAACCGATTTCTGTAGATGTGATTGAAGGGGAGGCGATTTTGGCGGCAGCCAGAAAGTATGACCGTAAGGTTCAGATCGGCACGCAGCGAAGAAGCACGCCACATCTTGTACAGGCAAAAAAAGAAATTATAGACTCCGGAAAGCTAGGTAAAATCTCGCACGCTGAGGTTTGCTGCTACTATCATATGCGCAATAAAAGCAATCCCGAAGTAATTCCTGTTCCGGAAAATCTGAATTACGATCTCTGGGCTGGACCTGCACCAATGCTTCCCTATCGTGGGATTTTACATAGAGGCTGGCGGGCATTTATGGAATATGGCAATGGTATCGTAGGCGATATGTGTGTACATATGCTGGATGCTGTCCGCTGGATGCTTGATTTGGGCTGGCCTGTGCAAGTGACTTCTACAGGAGGAATCTACGTGGACAAAGAATCAATTGCGAATATCTCAGATACGCAGACTGCACTATTTGAATTTGATGAGCTGAATGTCGTCTGGCAACATCGTTCTTGGGGCAATCCTGTGGACAAGGATTATCCTTGGGCTTTTAAAATTTACGGAGAAAACGGTATGCTGGCAGGCAGTCCGATGCGTGCTGATTTCTATCCAGAGGGTAAAAACAACGGGGAGCCTATCCATTATCCGGTTTTATTGGAAAAAGAACAATATCCTGAAGACGTAACGGAAAAAGACATAGAAATTCATGCTGCTCCAGCCACACGGGAACAGCTTAAAGATTGGCTTCAATCTATTAAAAAAGACACTTTACCCGTAGCAGACGTACTGGAAGGCCATATTTCTACAGCATCCTGCATTTTGGCAAATATGTCCATGGATTTGGGAGGGCGTCCTTTAAAGTATGACCCGAAAACTATGAGCATTGTCGGAGATGATGAAGCTACTGCACTTTTGAGAAGACCGTATAGGGAGGGTTATACCCATCCAGAGCCTGACCAAGTCTAAACATATCTGATTCATCTTCCGTCCACTCATCCAATTCTTGTTGTGAAGGGAATGTGTTTTTGTAACTTATGTGCTACAATAAACCTCAACCCCTTACACAATGAATGCTCTTAACCGCAGAGATTTTCTCAAAGGCTCATCTGCCTTGGCCACACTTGCCAGTTTTGGATTATTAGGAATGGACTTCAAAGACAGGGAAGGCCCACTTCAAGTCGCGTTAATAGGCGCGGGATGGTATGGTAAATCAGACCTTTTTCGCCTGATTCAAGTAGCAGATGTAGAAGTTGTGGGACTTTGTGATCCAGACAAAAACATGCTGAAAGCTGCCGGGGATATGGTAGCCACGCGGCAGAAATCAGGAAAAGTCCCCGCTCTCTATGAAGATTACAAAGAGCTGTTGGCAAAAGAAAAACCTGAATTCGTACTGATCGGTTCTCCGGATCATTGGCATGCGCTGCAATGCATTGATGCGCTGAAAGCGGGTGCGCATGTGTATGTGCAAAAACCAATATCAGTAGATGTAATCGAAGGAGAAGCAATGGTGGCTGCCTCCAGAAAGTACAATAAAGTTGTTCAGGTGGGAACGCAGCGAAAAAGTACGCCACATCTAATCGATGCAAAAGAGCAAATAATTGACAGTGGAAAGTTGGGTAAAATCTCACATGTGGAGATGTGTTGCTATTTTCACATGCGCGCCGATGGCAATCCGCCTGTAGAGCCTGTCCCTGATTTTTTCAATTATGAACTTTGGACAGGCCCTGCACCACTGAGACCTTATGATGGAATCCCGCACAAGCGCTGGTGGAGAACATTTATAGAATACGGTAACGGCATCACGGGAGATATGTGCGTACATATGCTAGACACCGTTCGGTGGATGCTAAAACTAGGTTGGCCAACACAGATTACCTCCACCGGTGGAATCTATGTGCAGAAAGACGGGAAATCCAATATATCAGATACGCAATCGGCAATTTTCGAATACCCGGAATTGAATTTAGTCTGGCAGCACCGGACTTGGGGAAATCCGGACGATCCAGCATATCCTTGGGCGTTTAAGATTTTCGGTGAAAAGGGAATGCTCGCAGGAAGTACAATGCAGGCAGATTATACTCCATTGGATAAGGATGAGAAACCTATACATTTTGAGTGCTTATTCGAACGGGAGAAATATCCGGAAGATGTAAACGAGCCGGATATTGAACTCAATGCTGCTCCGGCAACCCGACTTCATATGCAGGATTGGCTGAAGGCCATAGAAACTAACAAGCTCCCTGTTGCGGATATTGAAGAAGGCCATATTTCCACAGCAGCCTGCATTCTTGCAAATATATCTATGGACTTGGGAGGTCGGGCTTTGAAGTATGATCCTAAAACCATGACTGTCATCGGAGATAAGGAAGCCACCGAAAGATTGAGAAGACCTTACCGGAAGGGCTATACACATCCTGAACCGGCTGAGGTATAACCTTCCGATTTACATTCACAAAAGCCGTCCTTTTTTCGAAAGGTCGGCTTTGCTATTTTTATATTTATACTAAGCAATTCTATTAAATGATAAACATCGTCCCAGCATCAAAAGAGGAGCTAATCCATGTGCAATCCATTGCCCAAAGAACTTGGCCTGACACATTTGGAGAAATATTAAGCCCTGAACAGATCGAATACATGCTCAGTTGGATGTACAGTTTGGAAACCTTGGAACAACAGGCCAGTGATGGATACTTGTTTTTTTTAGCTGAGGAAAATGGTGAAAAACTGGGTTTCACCGGAATAGAAGTAAATCAAGTACCCGGAAAAACCAAAATCCATAAAATCTATATTCTCCCAACAGCTCAAGGAAAAGGAATAGGCAAACTATTAATCAAAAAAGTGAAAGAGATTGCTCTAGCAAATGATCAGGCAAGTCTGCTTTTAAATGTCAATAAATACAACCAAGGTGCCATTACATTTTATGAGTACTTGGGCTTTGTGAAAATCGACGAAGAAGTCATCGACATCGGGAATGGGTATGTGATGGATGATTACGTGTTTGAATTGAAGCTTTGATTATCTAACCTTTGAGGTGTTATTTCGAAGGAGGAACGACTAAGAAATCTCCTCGAAGGTTTAAACCCCAACTTTAATTGGGAAGTCCAGCTTCTGGAGAAGCAGGGCAACGATAGATCAAGTCTCCAACTCAAACCTTCGAGGTCAAAAAAAGACCTCAAAGGTTACACATCTTCCAATACTGTCTCCCAAAGCACCAAGCCATTAGCGGGAGCAGGAGGTAATTTTTCGAATT
>CBFGUY010000114.1:0-13375 GCA_965651895.1 uncultured Algoriphagus sp.
TCAATCCCTTTGCACTTGCCGAATGAATGAAATTATCAATAAAAGAGTAGAATTCCGAGACTTAGGGCGTCTAGATTACCAAAAGGCCTGGGATTATCAGGAAAAACTATTTGCCGACACAGTGGCTTTGAAGATCAAAAACAGATCTCTGCAGATTCATGAACAATCTCCCACAGAAAACTACATCTTACTCGTAGAGCATCCGCATGTATATACGTTAGGTAAAAGTGGCAAGGAGGAAAACCTACTTTTGGATGAAACCGGTCTGAGCACCTATGATGCGCAGTACTTCAAAATCAACCGGGGCGGGGATATCACCTACCACGGCCCAGGGCAATTGGTAGGCTACCCGATTCTGGATCTGGACAACTTCTTTACCGACATACACAAATACCTCAGATTGCTCGAAGAGGCGATCATTTTGACTTTAGCCGATTATGGAGTGGGAGCCGGAAGAATTGAAGGTCTCACAGGTGTATGGATTGATCACATCGAGCAAATCAATCCCAGAAAAATCTGTGCGATGGGTGTGAAGGCCAGCCGCTGGGTGACCATGCATGGATTTGCTTTCAATGTCAATACAGATATCAGCTATTTCGGACACATCGTTCCCTGCGGCATCGATGACAAAGCTGTCACTTCCCTAAATCTCGAACTTGGCAGACCTGTGGACATGCAGGAGGTCAAAGCAAAAGTAAAGCAGCACTTGACCGAATTATTTGGAATGGAGAATATAGAAGCATAATGAAGAAAGACATAGATTTCAGTCCGGTGACCGGCGTAAAGATGGCCATAGCCAAAGAAGAAACTGCCTCAGGCACTGAATGGGGAGTATATATCATCAACTTGAATTTGATTGAGCTAAAGAATGTGTTGATTACTTCCAAAGGCTATGGAGAGCTAAATGGCGAAATGAAAAAGACCTCAACCCTTCGTCACATGATAGGTGAGCTGAAAGAACAATCTGTAGCCAAAGTAGAATCCATTGATCCTACTGTTTTTGCTTTGAACAATGAGTTTTGGGTCAGTTATTATATTTTGGATCAGATTTTTGATAAAAAGTTTATCTTTACTTCAGGTAGTTTCGATCCTGGATTTATTAAGATGATTCCAGAAATCGGACTGGAAGGAGTTCTTCATACTTAATTATCGCTTATGGCAGATTTTTTTGATCAACTGAATGACATTCTGTTTCTGGACATTGAAACAGCGTCTCTGACTGAAAAATTTGAGGAACTGCCAGATCGCATCCAGGAGGAATGGCTAAAAAAAGAAAAGCTGATAAAATCCTCAGAAAACAATTTAAATCCCGGGGAGTTGTATTTCGACCGCGCAGGGATACATGCAGAATTTGGACAGGTAGTGTGTGTAGGAGTGGGATATTTTCAGTGGAAAAAGAAGGATAAAAAACTGGCATTTAGAATGAAATCTTATGCCCATGAGGATGAGCGGGAACTTCTTTTGGAATTTAAAGCTTTGTTAGAGAAGAAAAAATGGATTCTTTGCGCCCATAACGGGAAAGAATTTGATTTTCCATACCTCTGTCGCAGAATGCTCATCCAAGGAGTCGCCCTGCCGGAACCCTTACAGGTAGCTGGCAAAAAGCCTTGGGAAGTCCGTCACCTGGACACGATGGAACTTTGGAAGTTTGGAGACTACAAACATTACACCCGCTTGGAGCTTTTAGCTTCAGTTTTTGGAATTCCATCTTCAAAAGATGATCTTGACGGCAGTCAGGTCAATTCTACTTTTCATCTGGAAAAAGATGTAGATAAAATAAAAAAATACTGTCTAAGAGATGTAGAAGTCACAGCCCGTGTATATATGGCTATGCACCCACAGGCTGACGAATTGGACATAGAAATCATTCATTTAGAAAATTCAAAAAAAGAACACAAAGATTAATGGGCGCAGGGACATAAATCTTTTTACCTTAACATTAATCAACCACCCAAATCATGGGAAGAAAATCAGATAGAAAAAACACAAATAAAAATAAAGGAGGAAAACAAACCGACGCTGCCAGCTTGGCTCGTCGTATCCTTCAATTTTTAGACGCACATTACGGAGAAGAATTCAACTCCAAACAGCTTATTAAAAAACTGGAAATACGGGATGCCCTCACGAAAGGAGGAGTAGAACCCGTGCTGAGCAAACTTGTAGAAGCAGGCTCAGTTTCGAGAAACCCTAGGAATTACTATTCATCTACGAAGGATCCTGAATTCATAGAAGGCATTGTGGACTTTGTAAATCCTCGCTTTGCATTCATTGTTCCTCTTGACCCAGAAAAGGTGGATGGAGACATTTTGGTAAAAGAAGCAGACCTCAAACAAGCGCTTGATGGAGACAAGGTACATGTGATGGCCTATCCCCTCAAAGGAAAAACAGGACGTGTGGAAGGAAAGGTACTGGAAGTGCTAGAAAGAAGCAGGGATGAATTTGTAGGCAGGGTCGAAATATCACCCCGCTTTGCATTTGTAGTTCCGGACTTCAAAAAAATGCATAAGGACATCTTCGTACACCGAGGTGGTCTGAATGGTGCACAACACGGGGAAAAAGTCGTAGTCAAACTTACAGAATGGAGAGAGGGTGACAAAAATCCAACTGGAGAAGTGACCCGAGTGCTTGGAAAGGCCGGCGAACATGAAGTAGAGATCCATTCCATCATGGCAGAATTTGGGTTGCCATTCGAATATCCAGAGGAACCGGAAAAAGAAGCGGAAGCAATCTCAGAGAAAATAACAGCTAAAGAAATCAAGAAGCGGAAGGACTTCAGAGATGTTCTCACCTTCACTATTGACCCTGCAGACGCAAAAGACTTTGATGATGCCATTTCCTACAGGAAATTGGAAAACGGAAATCATGAAATAGGCGTCCACATCGCTGATGTGACACACTATGTGCAGCCAAGAACCGCCTTAGAGAAAGAGGCATACCATAGGGCTACCTCCGTCTATTTAGTGGATAGGACTATCCCTATGCTACCAGAGCGATTAAGCAATGGCTTATGCTCACTACGCCCGAATGAAGACAAATTAACCTTTGCCTGCGTGTTTGAAGTGGATGATCAGGCGAATATAAAGAAGCACTGGATAGGAAGAACCGTCATCCACTCTGACCGAAGGTATGCTTATGAGGAAGCGCAGGAAAATATCGACACTCAATCTGGCGATTTCTTCGAAGAGCTGACTTTGCTAAATGAAATGGCAAAGAAAATCCGACAACGTAGATTCAAACAGGGAGCGGTAAATTTTGAAACAGTGGAAGTCAAGTTCAAACTTGACGAAAAAGGCACGCCACTTGGACTGATGATCAAAGAGCGCAAAGACATTCACAAGCTAATTGAGGAATTTATGCTTTTGGCCAATAAATATGTTGCTGAATTTATCTTTAATAAGAATAAAGGAAAGGATACTTTTGTCTATCGAACACACGATTCGCCGGACATGGATCGGTTGGACACCTTTTCCGGCTTTGCAAAACGATTTGGTCATCCCTTTGACATAGAAAATGAAAAGAGCATTTCCACTGCGCTAAACAAGTTGATGGAGGACATTCAGGGCAAGCCTGAGCAAAATGTACTTGAGCAATTGGCGATCCGCAGTATGGCTAAAGCCAAATACACTACAGAACCGAAGGGCCACTTTGGACTTGCATTTGCCCATTATTCCCATTTCACCTCTCCTATCAGGAGATACCCTGATATGATGGTGCATAGACTACTCGAGCTATATTTAGAAGGAGGTAAATCCCCTGATGCCGAAGATTGGGAACAAAAATGTGTTCATTCTTCAGAACGGGAAAAACGGGCCGCCGATGCTGAGAGAGCTTCAATCAAGTACAAGCAAGTGGAATTCATGTCTCTTGCAGAAGACAAAGACTATGAAGGAATTGTAGCCGGAGTAACCGAATGGGGTGTTTTTGTGGAGATCACTGAGACGAAGTGTGAAGGCATGATTAGGGTCCAGGACATGGATGATGACTACTACGACTTCGACCAGAAAAACATGAGGTTAGTGGGTTCGAAAACAAAAAAAATGATCACTTTGGGTGACAAAGTAAAGGTCAGGGTAGTTAATACTGATATTGACCGTAGAACTATAGATTTGGAATTTGCCGATAATGACAAGAAAAAACCACGCGCACGAGTTATTAGGTAAGCTGGAAGACTTTATCCAGAACCTGCCGAGTGCTTTAGAGTTAGGAAAATCACCCCGAGAACTTTATGATCCCATCACCTACATTTTAAGCCTGGACGGAAAACGAATCCGTCCATTGCTTAGTCTATTATCCTATGGAATATATAAGTCAAATCCTGAAGCTATTTTAAGCCAAGCTGCGGCAGTAGAAGTTTTTCACAACTTCACACTTATGCACGATGACATCATGGACGATGCTCCCTTACGCAGAGGGAAGGAAGCCGTACATGTAAAATGGAACAAGAACGTCGCTATACTTTCCGGAGATGTCATGCTGGTAAAAGCCTATGATTTGCTTTTGCCCTCCCAGACTGCAACACTAGGAGAAGTGATACGCCTATTTAACAAAACAGCTTCAGAAGTCTGCGAAGGACAGCAGTTCGATATGAATTTCGAATCCTTGGAGACTGTCCAAGAGGAGGAATACCTTACCATGATCCGCCTTAAAACCGCAGTGCTTCTGGGGTTTGCCCTCCAGCTTGGTGCTTTGCTTGCCGGAGCAGAAGATGGTGACGCACAGAAGCTGTATGATTTTGGCGTAAATATAGGAGTAGGTTTTCAGCTAAAAGATGACCTGCTCGATGTATATGCAGATCAGGCCAAATTTGGCAAACAAGTGGGTGGAGACATCATTTCCAATAAAAAAACATTTTTGCTGATCAAGGCACTGGAACTGGCCAAGGATGAGGACAAAAAAAACCTTATCTATTGGTTGTCCCTAACTGACTTTGATAAGGCAGAAAAGGTAACAGCGGTACGTGGGATTTACGATAAGTTAGGTATTAAAGAGCTTACCGAATCCAAGATGAACTCTTATTTCCAAGCAGGTTTTGCCCAGTACGATACAATCAATTTCCAAAACGAAGATTACTTCACCGAGCTCAAAAGACTGACTCAGGACTTAATTCACAGAGAAAAATAAATGGATTTATCAATTACAGTTGTCCTGATTATAATCACAGCTATCTGCAGCTACTTAGGGATCAATAATGCGGCGTTTATGGATCGCTGCATGTTTGTTCCGTACAAAATTAAGCGGCAAAACCAGTGGGACAGATTTATAACATCGGGATTTATCCATAAAGATTATATCCATCTATTGTTCAACATGTTCACCTTTTACTTCTTTGGAGGTGTGGTGGAGCAGTTGTTGATTTATAGATTTGGCCTGATACCAGGAGGACTCATTTATGTGATTTTCTATATTCTGGGAATCATCATTTCCGATATTCCGACCTATCTAAAAAACAAAGACAACAGTTATTACAGGGCATTGGGAGCTTCAGGTGGAACAGCAGCAACAGTCTTCGCCAGTATTATCATTTTGCCCCTATCGGATATCTGCTTATTTGGGATTGTATGCTTGCCTGGGTTTGCCCTTGGGATCCTATTTTTGATTTATTCTGCAGTGCAGGCCAGAAAAGATTCTGATGGGATAAATCATGATGCACACTTTTATGGAGCTGTTTTCGGCATTGCGGTTATCTTGATTATTTTTCCACAAAGTGGGGCAAATTTTATTCAGGAAATCATAAGCTACCGTCCTTTTTAAGCAGTAGCCTATGATCGTTTGTTTTGGATTATTTTAGTTTTTGAAGCTGTCTGATATTCTTATCTGTCACTGATTTCAGCATACCTATCCAGTTTTCCCCATCCTCATCCGCATAGACATCCGGCCCAGGTATCGCCACACGCATGCCCAATTTAGAAGTAGCAGCCCCACCACGCCCTTCTATATTGATATATAGGTTCACTTCATTGATGTTGTGGGTAAAACGGGCAAGCTTATCTATACAAGACCTCAGTTCAATCTGAACTGTTTCATCCACATCAACATGCGGAGCCTGGACATCTACCTTGATCCCTCTATAGTTTTCAGTGTAATTCATAATTGGGAAATTTAATTGTCAATTTTAACGTGGCTTTCTGTTTGTACGAAAATAGCGTACCATTCTTTCTTAAAGGATAGCATAAGTATAACCTAAAACTAAAGCCATGAAAATTTTTGATCGTAAAAAGTTTGTGGAGCTTTCTCAAAAATCCTCCAAAATCTATGTTTCAATATTCGTTCCTGCGTCCAGGCAAAGTACCAATGGATACAAGGAAGACAAAATCCATTTGAAAAATCAACTTTCCCAGATAGAGAAAGATCTGGAAAATAAATATCAACTCAACCCACGAGAGATAAAAGAACTACTAAATCCCGCATCGGATTTGCTGAAAGACTCGGAATTCTGGAAATACAATTCCGATTTGATGGCGATCTATCTGACAGATGGAGAGATGGAGCTCGTTCAAGTACCTGTACCCATTGAAGACAGCTCCTACTTTATAGGAACTAAACCGTTTATACTACCACTACTCCCGGAAATTTCAGGTAATGGGCACTATTATCTGCTCGTGCTGAATCTTGAAAAAATCCATCTTTATGAAGCTACACGGAATGTAATCCAGGAAATAATTCTTGATCCGGAGAAGGTTGCTGTTTCACTTGTTGCTGAGGAAGAGGATTTTGAAAATCAGCAATTTATTCAGGGCCAGGGAGGAGTAGGTGCCGCAGGGGCTATGTTTCATGGTCATGGAGAAGGTTCGGATGAAGAGAAAAAGAAAACCATCCTCAACTACTTTCACAGAATGACCAATATGCTAGAGCCTATCCTGAACAAGAATCCATTGCCACTCTATTTAGCTGGTGTTGATTATTTGATCCCTCTGTATAGAGAAGCTAATAAATACAACCATTTGATGGAGGGCTACATCCCGGGCTCATTCACCGTAAAGGACATTGACGTACTACACCAGGAATCCTGGCTACTGGCAGCTCCCTTTTTCGTCCGCGACGAAACGGATCTATTAGAATCTTTTGAGGCTAAAAAGGCGGAAGGACTTGCTCTGGAGAATGAAACTGAAGAAATATTAAAAGCCGCATTTACAGGAGGCGTTGACACACTAATTATCTCCAAGAATCATAAACACCTCTGGGGAAAATACAATGAGGACACTCATAGTATAGAGCTTCACGAAAAGCAGAATAACGGAATTCATTGCCTGATCGATGAAGCCTCAGCATCCGTGATCAGATCCAAAGGCGAAGTTTTCTTACTCGCACCTGAAAAGATCCCTGGGGATTCTCCGCTGGCAGGGATATTACGCTACCCTATTACCACCCAAGGCAGCTAACCAGCAACTCCCTAAAAGTAAAAAAGGGCAGCCTTCTGGGCAGCCCTTTTTATATACACTTACTAAAGCTGTATTTACGCCTCTGCAGGCAATACGCTTACGTATGATTTACCGTCAAACTTCTTTCTGAAGGTTACCACTCCGTTAGCAGTTGCGAACAAGGTATGATCTTTACCCAATCCAACATTTTCACCCGGGTGGTGTTTAGTACCTCTTTGTCTTACAATAATATTTCCAGCGATTACTGCTTCGCCACCAAATTTCTTCACACCCAATCTTTTGGAATGCGACTCTCTACCGTTTTTGGAACTGCCGACGCCTTTCTTATGTGCCATGGTCTTATTCTTTTATTGTTTTCCGAAGAGAAAACTTAGATTGAAATACTTTCTATCAAAACTTTGGTGAAATCCTGTCTGTGACCGTTCTTCTTCTTGTAGCCCTTACGGCGCTTCTTTTTGAAGACGATGACTTTATCACCTTTTACATGATCTAGGACCTTCCCAGATACCTTCGCTCCTGCCAAAAGGGGAGCGCCTACAGACACAGATCCATCAGCTTCTGCCAATAGTACCTGGTCGAATTCCACGGAAGCGCCAGTTTCTAGGTCTAGCTTTGGAGCATAGACAAACTGATCTTGTGTTACTTTGAACTGCTTACCTGCGATGTTTACAATTGCGTACATAATTCTTGATTCTTTTGAAATCGGAGTGCAAATATAAGGAAGTTATACAAAACAAAAAACAGGCTTCTGAAATATTATTTGGGATTTAAAGTAAACCTTTGCAAATCGTCTTTTGGAGGGAAAATCGCCTTAATTAAATCCTCTTGAAAAGACAATTTTATTCAGAAATGATTTAAAATCTTTCATTGGATTTTTATTCAACACATTGACCGTCAAAATCTTGAAAAGCAAAATTATTTATACCAAATACTTGACTATAGTTCAATTTTTGTCTTGAATTTTGGTTGAAAATCTTTTTTGAAATTATTTCAAAAATTTTCAAACCCCTAGAAATAGCCCATTCAATTAATCTAAAGCTATACTAAACTGTATTTAACCTACTGAACAATTGATAAATATACAATTATTGAACTCAAGTCAAATTATCCATTAAACTATCACTTCACTGGTTTTATTTCCCGATTTTGATGCACATATTTGTTCAAAGGCTGTTCTAAAAAGGCAGCCTTTGCTATCTCCCCACTCCATAATTCAGTAAAAGGGCAATAGATTTAATTACGATTAAAACACATTTTAGCAATGCAGAACGAACCAATATTAGAGGAGAACAAGAATCGCTTTGTTTTATTCCCAATTCAGCACAATGATATTTGGCAATATTACAAAAAAGCTGAGGCAAGCTTTTGGACCGCCGAAGAAATAGATCTTGGCCAGGATATGGTGGACTGGAAAGCATTAAATGACGGCGAGCGTCACTTTATATCCCACGTGCTGGCTTTTTTTGCAGCCAGTGACGGAATCGTAAATGAAAATTTAGCGGAGCACTTTGTCTCAGAGGTTCAATATACCGAAGCTAAGTTCTTCTATGGCTTTCAGATCGCCATGGAAAATATCCATTCAGAAACCTACAGCCTCCTTATCGACACCTATATCAAAGATGCCGCAGAGCGGGACAAGTTGTTGCATGCCATCGAGCATATTGATTGCGTAAAGAAAAAGGCGGACTGGGCATTGAGATGGATTGACAATGGAAACTTCCAAGAGCGCTTGATCGCTTTTGCAGCAGTAGAAGGCATTTTCTTTTCGGGATCATTTTGCTCTATTTTTTGGTTAAAGAAAAGAGGCTTGATGCCTGGTCTTACTTTCTCCAACGAATTGATATCCCGTGATGAAGGTCTTCACTGTGACTTTGCCTGTCACCTTTACACCAAACACCTGAACAATCAACTACCAAAAGAAACAGTTAGAGAGATTATCAAAGACGCTGTAGAAATAGAAAAAGAGTTTGTTACCGATGCATTGCCGGTAAGACTCATCGGAATGAATGCTGACCTTATGTGTCAATATATAGAGTTTGTCGCTGACAGACTATTGGTGGAATTAGAATGTGAAAAAATCTGGAACAGTACAAATCCATTTGACTTCATGGATATGATTTCACTACAGGGTAAAACCAATTTCTTTGAAAAAAGAGTTGGTGATTACCAAAAAGCCGGAGTAATGAAATCCAATGAAGGGTCAGATGATTCACCAAGATTTTCCATTGGTGAGGATTTCTGATTAACCCACACTTTTCTATCAACCTAAAAATCCCAAAGAAATGCTAGTATTAAAAAGAGACGGAAGGCGAGAATCAGTAAGATTCGACAAAATCACAACAAGGATAGAAAATCTATGCTATGAATTGGATCCCAAATTCATCCAGCCTATTGATGTTGCCAAAAAGGTAATTGATGGGCTATATGACGGAGTGTCCACCACAGAGCTAGACAATCTGGCCGCAGAGGTATGCGCATCATTAACTGTAAAGCATCCGGATTATGCTATTCTTGCTGCGAGAATCGCTATTTCTAATCTACACAAAACTACTAGCCAGTCCTTTTCCAATACTATGAAAAGGCTGTACACCCATGTCAACCCAAAGACCGAAGAAAATGCAGCATTGCTGGATCCGGAGGTTTATGGAATCATCAAAAACAACGCAGCCAAACTAGATGCTGCTATTGATTACAAAAGGGATTTTGGGTATGATTATTTCGGGTTCAAAACTTTAGAGAGAAGTTATTTGATCCGATTGAACGGCAAAGTAGTAGAGCGTCCTCAACACATGTTGATGAGAGTGGCTGTAGGGATCCACAAAGAGGATATAGAATCAGTGATCGAAACCTACAACCTGCTTTCAGAAAAGTGGTTTACACATGCTACCCCTACCCTTTTCAATGCGGGGACTCCAAAGCCTCAACTTTCGTCTTGCTTCCTGCTTACCATGAAAGATGACAGCATTGACGGCATCTATGATACACTTAAGCAGTGTGCGAAAATCTCACAATCAGCCGGAGGTATTGGTCTTTCTATACATCACGTAAGAGCCAAAGGATCCTATATCAAAGGGACTAACGGGGTTTCCAATGGTATTGTACCCATGCTGAGAAACTTTGATATGACTGCACGGTATGTGGATCAAGGCGGGGGAAAAAGAAAAGGAAGTTTTGCAATCTACCTTGAACCTTGGCATGCGGATATCAAGGATTTCTTAGAACTGAAGAGAAATCACGGGAAAGAAGAGATGAGAGCTAGAGACCTGTTCTATGCGCTTTGGATTCCTGATTTATTTATGAAGCGTGTAGAGCAAAACCGTGAATGGTCCCTGTTCTGTCCACACGAAGCGCCTGGACTTTCTGAGTGTCATGGAGAAGAATTCGAAAGATTATATGAAAAATATGAGCGTGAAGGAAAAGCCCGTGAGACTATCAAAGCGCAGGAACTCTGGTTTGAAGTATTAGAGTCTCAAATCGAGACAGGAACTCCTTACATGCTTTATAAAGATGCTGCAAATGGCAAGTCGAACCAAAAGAATCTGGGAACGATCAAATCTTCCAATCTATGTACTGAAATCATAGAGTACACAGCTCCGGATGAAGTAGCTGTATGTAACTTAGCGTCTATCGCTCTTCCTAAATTCGTAAGAAAAGGCCCTGATGGAAAGCTGTTCTTTGATCATCAGAAACTATATGAAATCACCAAAGTAGCCACCAAAAACCTGAACAAGGTAATTGATGTAAACTACTATCCTGTAGAAGAAGCAAGAAGATCAAACTTCCGTCACCGTCCGATTGGTCTGGGCATTCAGGGACTTGCAGATGCATTTATAATGCTTCGCATGCCATTCGATTCCCCGGAGGCAAAAGGTTTGAATGAGGACATCTTCGAAACCATGTACTTTGCGGCCGTGGAAACCTCCATGGAGCTGGCCAAAGTCCAAGGGACTTATGAGACCTATGAAGGTTCACCGGCATCTCAAGGATTGTTACAATTTGACCTTTGGGGCGTAACACCAAAATCAGGAAGATGGAACTGGACTGAGGTAAAAGAGAAAATCAAGAAGTATGGCATGAGAAACTCCCTGTTGATGGCTCCAATGCCTACAGCTTCTACTTCTCAGATCCTGGGCAACAATGAGTGCTTTGAACCTTACACGTCAAATATCTACACAAGAAGAACTCTTTCTGGTGAATTCATTATTGTAAACAAGCATTTGATGAAGGACCTGATCGCACTTGGCCTATGGGATGACACCATGCGAAACAGACTCATCTCCACTAACGGTTCTGTGCAGAATGTGCCAGGAATTCCTCAGCATATCAAGGACATCTATAAGACCGTCTGGGAAATCTCCCAAAAAGTCATTATTGATTTGGCTGCAGACCGTGGAGCATATATCTGCCAGTCTCAGAGTATGAATGTATTCATGCAAGACCCTAACTTCGGAAAGCTAACGTCAATGCACTTCTATGCATGGAAAAAAGGCCTGAAGACAGGAATGTATTACTTAAGATCCCAAGCAGCTACAGCCGCTATTAAGTTCACGTTGGACAAAACAGGATTTGAGCCTAAGGTAGAGAAAGCCCAGCAAGAAATCCTAGAGGTAAAATCCCAAAAACAAGATGCAATTGCCTGCTCTCTGGATGATCCGGATAATTGCGAAGCTTGCGGAAGTTAAAAGTCTTAAAGTTGATTTGATCATCAAGGCGCTTGAGTTTTTTCAAGCGCCTTTTTTTATCTTTCAATAAATGGAAGATTCTATGGACAAGAAACTCATACAACAGAAGCTAAGCGGGCTGACTGAAGCTACCACGGCGCAGTTTGGAACCATGACTCCCCAGCACATGGTAGAACACCTCACGCTTACCGTGAAAATCGCCTACAAAATCAAGTGGCCAGAATTTGAGCCAAGCGAAAAGCAACTGAAACAAAAAGAAATGCTTCTCCATACTGACCTGGATTTCCCCAAAGGCTTTCAGGCACCTGGAACTAATGGAACATTGCTTCCTTTGAAATACGCTACCCTAACTGAGGCTAAAGAGCAGCTATTGAGGAGTGTCGAAGAATACAATGATTATTTCAAACCCGCTCCCTGGCAGCTGACCGTCCATCCACGCCTGGGTTGGCTAAACTTTTCAGAGTGGGAAAAATTCCACTTGAAGCATTTCAAGCACCATTTCGAACAATTTGGACTGTAGGTGTTTTAAGCTCCCCTCAAACAGATATGTAATTTTTAACTCTGCTGTATTATTTTCACACCTCTCCATACTTCTAATCTTCCAGACATCAAGTAAATTTCTTCGTACAAAGAAAAAACTACATTTTTTAGAGACCTGAATATTTCAAAACTAGCAAAGTATGACAATCCTATTATCGTAAAGTTCAAGCTTCCATAGACATGAACAAGTAATGGAGCCCCAAAGTAGGAGTGATCCCTGATCCTTGATCAACAGACCATTCTGTTAGCATTTTTGGTGAATTCGTCCGGGTTCCTCAACCCCAAATTGTACTTTGCTTCATTCAATGCGGTCACCTGTTGTGCCTTTGACACAGACGCAAAACTTATCTAATTTCTAACCACAATTATAGGCCTTGCCAAAGGTAAGACCTGTAAATGCCCAGAATGCAATTCTGGGTCAACGATATAGTTGATATGTTTTTCAGAGTGCCAACGGTACGAACAGTAAAGTATTAGCAACCAGCCTTACGACACACATTGGTGATAGATCAGTTGCCTATCTTATAGGTTGCACAAGGAGCACTATTACAAAAAAAATGATTAAAACCAGTGTGAAAAAAATGGGGCACTAGGGAAAATCATGAGCTGTTTCACATCAATCTTACAAAACGCTGTTGGAAGACTCCTGAACTGCCAGGACCAAAATATAAAAGATTGGGCTGATGTGGAAAAGCCCCAAACGCAAAAAAGCCTTCCGTTTTCACGAAAGGCTTCTGAATGAATGAGGCGGCGACCTACTCTCCCGGGTGTAAC
>CBFGUY010000115.1:0-13364 GCA_965651895.1 uncultured Algoriphagus sp.
AACTGTGCCTGGATTTTTGCAATTCGGTCTTCTATGGATTCAGAACTGATGGAGGTTCTACTCAGTCTGTCCACCATGATGGGAAATGAAAATGGGGTGAACTGCACCGGATGTTTCACGATGATTTGTTGACGGTTGATTTTCTGTAGGGCATGGATCATTTTGTCCTCTTCCATCTGCTGGTCTATTGCTTCCCCATGAGCCTGCTTCAAAAGTAGATTGTCTGGGTCATATTGCTCGAAAACCTGAAAAAGCAGGCTGGAATTAGCCTGTATATGTTTGAAAGTCGTGGGTTTGCCGGGGTAACCCTGAAAAACCAAGCCTGCAATACTTGCGATTTCCCTGAATTTCCTTCGCGTCATTTCTGTCTCGTTCACACAGAGTAGTATGTCTTCACGCAGGTTTTTCAGTGTGAAGATATCCTCCTCTAGGATCTCTTCCACATTCACATAGCTATCGCAAAGAAGTTCAAAACCATAATCGTTCATAGCCATACTGAAGGTGACTGGGTAGCTGACGCTGATTCTGTAGGCGATCAATGCGCTCATTAATTCATGGATAGCTCTTCCTTCAAAAGGATAGAAGAAAATGTGATAACCTTGATTGCTTTGATGGGATTCTATCAAAAAAGTTCCTCTGTCGGGGACTATGGAAAGGCGGTTTTGCAAATCCAATATTGGAGCAGCATGCTGGATTTCCTCCGAAATAGTGATTCCCTGGTTGTACAGTTCCAGGATCTCCCTGATTTTATCGGAAAGCCGTGAAGAAAGTGACATACGTGCTCCCATCCAGCTTACTACATTTCTTGTCTTTTTTTCTGAGATTTTCACAATTGCTGTCAGCCCATTGACTTTTATTAATTCCAGGTTTCTACCGGTGAAGAAAAAACGATCACCTATTTTCATTTTTGAGATGAAGGATTCTTCCACCGTACCCAAGTAAGCTCCATTTTTGAATTTGACCTTGATCATCGCTTCAGATACTATCGTTCCCATCGACAATCTATGCTTCATGGCTATTCTTTTGTTCGTAACCCGATATAGTCCATCTTCAGTCTGGATTACCTTCAAAAAGTCTTCATAGCTACCCAGGGAAGCTCCTCCTTTGGTGATAAAGTCCATTATCCAAGACATTTCCGCTGGTGATAGGTTCTTATAAGAATGGCATTTTCTCACCACCTTATAGATGGATTTCTCATCAAATCCATCTCCTACGGCAAGTGTGACCAAGAATTGGATCAACACATCATAGGCTAGGATGGGAGGAAACTGGGATTCCAGTTCCTCTTTTTCAATCGCATCCCGGAGAGCTGCTGCTTCGATCAGTTCAAGGGAATTTGTAGGTACAAAGAATATTTCTGATGGTAGTCCTGGCTGGTGCGAGGCACGTCCCGCACGCTGGATAAACCGAGATACTCCTTTAGGACTGCCCACTTGTATTACCCGGTCTACGGGGCGAAAATCCACTCCCAAATCTAAGCTGGAGGTGCATACCACCAATTTGAGTATTCCCTCATGCAATGCGTTTTCTACCCATCCACGAACTGACATATCCAGTGACCCATGATGCATGGCTATCCAACCTGCCCAATCAGGTCTGGCTTCAAGGATTTTTTTGTACCAAATTTCAGTTTGTGAGCGGGTATTGGTGAAAAGAAGTACAGAACCTCCCGCTTCAATAATGGGGATTACCTGATCTAGCATCCTGATTCCCAGATGACCGTGCCAAGGGTATTTTTCTACTTCCTCCGGTATTACAGAATGTAAAATGATCTGTTTTTTAATCGCTGCCTTCACTATGTGGACAGGTAACTCTTGACCGAGTAGCGTTCTGGCAGCAGCTTCAAGGTTTCCCATCGTTGCGGAGATTGCCCACCTTCTGAAGGTACTGGGACAGATCGACTGAATGTATTCCAATGCAAGCTGCACCTGTACGCCTCGTTTGTTTCCTACAAGCTCGTGCCATTCATCTACTACAACAGCCTGTATGGACTGAAAAAGCTGAACATGATCCTTTTGGGAGATAAGTACATGCAATGTCTCAGGAGTAGTGATAAGGCACTCAGGCGGCCTTCTTTTAATAGCTGCCCGGGTTTTGGCATCGGTGTCTCCATTTCTCACTACTACCTGCCACGGGAGACCTATGGTTTCGCAGACTTCCTGCATGGCTTTCTGGATGTCCTGGGCCAGTGCGCGAAGAGGAGTGACCCATATCAGTTGGATTCCGTTTTTTTTAGCCTTCATCCAAGTTTCAGGATTGTTTTGGATGTATTCCAAAATGACAGGAAACCATAGCGCAAACGTCTTTCCTGAGCCGGTGGGGGCATTCAGAAGACCTGATTTTCCATCTAGATAATCATTCCAAGCCTGCTCCTGAAAAGGAAAAAGTGTCCAGTTTTTCTGTTTAAAGTATGCTAAGCCAATTGCCAGACGCGTATTTTCCATAATGGGAAGCTGCCGGTAGTTTTTAGGTTTAATTTAGTATCAAGCTATTATTTAGGGAAAAAGATTAGAAGGTTATCCAAATGAATTGATAATTTTAAAGATAAAGAAACTGAAGTGACTTTATTACGTTTGCTTTACACATACATGCTGTGTGATATTGAATAAGAGGATGATATCTTAGAGTGTAGATTGTCAGATAGCTGTGTTTTTATAGGTAGGTAGTGATTTATCCATACTACATGCAGGGCAAGTTTGGAGTCTATTGAATAAAATTTTAACCCATGAAAAATGTAATCCTTAGTGTTCTTATTCTAATTGCTTTTGGATCCTGCAGTGATGACGAACCTGAAATTTATACAGGGCAAACACTGGAATATGCTATGTTTAAAGCCAGTGATTTTGACTATAATGGAACATTGACGGTAAGAGAGATGCGGGATGGAAATCTGCAATTGGATTTACAATTGGTCGGTGAGAGCAACAATTCCGGAACTACATTTCCGGCACATCTACATCATGGGGATTATTCCAATCCGGATGCTCCAATGGCTTTTATGCTGAATCCCGTAAGTGGTTCGGATCTGAAAAGCACTACTGTGTTGGGCCCGTTGATCAATGGGGAAAAGTTGTCTTTTGAGGGTATGAAGACTTTCGATGGGCATGTGAAAGTCCATTTGGCGAGTGAAGGCCCTGACTATAAAGTGATATTGGTTGCTGGAGGTATAGGTGCCAATCTGCAAGAAACCGCTGCATTTGACGCTGCTCAGATGTCTATTTGTTCACAGGATTTTTAGAATGAATACCCTGGAAATAAAGAAAAGCAGCTCTAGGGCTGCTTTTCTTTTTGGTGTGAACGTGTATTATTCGATCACAAGAGGAAAGGTAATGTCCAAATCCGTTTCCCCTCCAGCTTGTACATAATTGGTGAAATTTGGATTGTCCGCTCCAGCGAAGTTTTTGTCCAAATCATGTCTGAGTATGATCTGCATAGTTGCAGTAGCAGCAGCAGGATCTTCGTTTACGGTCACGATTCCTTTTAAACCAAGTTTTATCCCACCCTCATCATCATAGGCATAAGTGAGTACTGGAGTTCCTACAAATGCAGAGCCTAGAAAATAGAACTGATGTTCATCTGATTCCTCACTGATCTCTTCAGTGATATCCTCGTTTTCAATGGAATTGTATAGTTCAATGGTCATCTGATACGTCTTCCCCTTCTCCAATAGTACAGTTTCCACTGTGGGAGTGGCTCCTGTTTCTATCCCTTCAGGATCAGAAGCAGTGAAGTCAAACGACGCACCTACCGGATCGCTGTTTTCATCCAGTTCCAGAAAGGTAAGAGTGACATCAGTGATCAATTCTCCGTCATTTTCCGGAGTGGGGTCGTCACTACTACAGCTGAGCATGAAGACCGAAGCTGCTAAAAGTGCCGCAAGATAAAATTGATTTTTAGTTTTCATAAGTGATCGGTTAGAATTCATAATTGATTTTTATAAGCGCATTTGTTCCCATATCATAGGTGAAGTATCGGAATCGGTTCATATAGTCTTTATATCTGGTATTGAACAGGTTTTGTATCTGAAGCCCCAGATTTAGCTTGTTTTCTCCCACTTCAAACTGCTTACTGTAGGAGACGTTAAACAATGCATAAGCAGGTGGAGGAGGTGCAATATCAAAATCAGGATCTCTGGTTTGCTTGGCCACAAGAACATTGCTTAGGGTTAATTTGTGTGTCGGGGTGTTTATGTCTTTCGCAAAATCATATGAAATACCCCATTCCATCCTGTTGGCAGGAATAAAAGGGAAGTAACTGTCATTATCTGTATTTTTGGCATGGACTATAGCACCTTTCAGATATCCACTCAACTTGCTGGTGAAATCATAGCTTCCTGCGAAATCAAATCCATAGAAGAATGCATTGGCCTGCAGGTATTCATATACATTGAAAGTCCCTCTAAGGCTTACAAAAACCTCGCCTGTAGGATTGAGAAATATATAATCCCGGATAGGATTAAGATAGGCGGTCAGTTCTAAATGAGTTCTACTGCCATCATACTGAAGTTCATTTACCCATTTAAGGGATTTCTCTGACTTTAAGTCTGGATTTCCGATTTCTACTGCAGCAGCACCATGATGAAGACCTTCGCTAAAGAGTTCATTCACATTGGGTGGTCGCCAGGCAGAACCTAGGTTAGAGTTGAAGGTAATGTCAGGGCTGATATGATATAATCCACCAAGAAACGCAGAAAAGTTCTGGTAATTTAAATCTGAGGATCTTAGCTCTTGATTGATAAACCTTGCGGTTTGAACGTTCCTAAAATCATATCGCAATCCAGCCTCTACTTCCAGGGGACCCTTGGAGTAGTTCTCCATAGCATATATTCCTGCATTTAGCATATCAAAGTTTGGAATGAGCGGGGTGACACCAGTTCCGGGTACATTTGAGTTTGCCTGTTGGATAAAATTAATGCCCCATGTCCCACTAAACTCATTCCGATGGGTATGGTTTACATAAAGATCTATAGTGTTGGTGTAAAGCTCTAAATCCAGGCTGGCTTGCTCGTTCATGTCCCCACGTCTCTTGTCAAATTCCTGTCGGTGATTAAGCTGAAACCCATATTGAAAATTGATCTTCCAGCTCTCAGAAATATGATAATGTGATTTCAACTTTGCCAGATGATGGGTTACCCGTTGTTTTGGATTGAATATAGTATAGCTGAACTCTCCATCTGCAAAAGGCCGTCCATTCTCAATAATAGCTTTTAAATCCGATAGGTTTCCGGTATGTGAATCCTTTAAAATCCCCAATTCGGTATGAAAAAGACTGTAATAGGTTTCCAGCCCAAGCTTAGAGGAACTATAACCAAGTGAGCCACTGAAATTGAGTTCACTCATGCCTGTGTTTTCCTGAAAGTATCCGGGAGATCTCACGTTTCCGGATCTTTTGCCTGAACCCTGAATCCGGTATCCTAAACCTCTCACTTTATCAGAGCCACCCACATGCACCAGGTTGATGTTTCCCATTCGCCCGTTTGAACCTGCTATCAGGTTGAGGTTGGTTTTGCTTTCTTTTTTGGTAGGAAGAGGAGCAGGATTCACCAATATTACACCACCCATGGCTTCGGGACCAAACCGTACCGTTTCTGCACCTTTGACCACAGTGATTTCATCTGCCAGAAAAGGATCTATTTCAGGTGCATGCTCAGCACCCCATTGCTGTCCTTCCAGCCGGATGCCATTATTCATGATCATGATTCGGTTGCTGTGCATTCCATGGATCACAGGTTTTGCTATACTGTTTCCAGTAGAAAATGTGGAGACACCGGAGATTCGTTTTAGGCTCTCTCCAAGATTTTCACCTCTAGATTCCAGGAGATTTTCTCCATAGAGTGCCGATACAGCGGTGGTAGTTTGAATTGCATCCCGGTGTCCATGTACATCTACTCCTTTCAGTGACAGTCCTTCATCTTCCAGTCTGTAGGTTTTAGTGAAGTTGCTAGCTGTCAAAGACACTGTATCCCTGATAGATTTGTGGCCTAAGTATTGAATAGTGATTGTATAGGTTCCTTTACATAGGTCTTTAACAGTAAAGTTGCCATTTTGATCACTAACGGCCCCTTCTCCAGCTTCTACTACCCATACATAGGCCGCTTCAATCGGTTCGTTGTTTTCTAGATGTATGACCTTTCCCCGAATAGAAAGATTGCATTCTTGTGCTTCGGTACTCAGAGTTAGTAGCAAGAGAACCGATAGTAGGATTCCAGATTTTAAATTCACAATGCAAAAATAGGGGGAGTAGGATATTTAAACCATAATATTTGAAACAAAGTTGCATAGATGGGATAATTGGTCAATTTTGGTCGGGAATAGATCAATTTCAGGCAGGGTTCTATTCTTGAGGCAGATGGATGTTAGTGTGGCAGTGATTTTGTGTTGAGTTTGGTCACCAATGCACTGTCCTTTTATCGGTTTTTTCCTGATGTGAATGAATGATCCTCGTCATTCTGTGACAACTGTTCTAATCTGAATTTTCTAATACGTACTTTTATCCGATGGAATTTGCTATAGTAGATATTGAAACCACGGGAGGAGCTCCTAAGCATGGTGGAATTACAGAGATAGCTGTTTTGATCCATGACGGGGAGTCAATTGTCAAAGAGTATCAGACTCTCCTTAACCCAGAGCAAGCAATACCAACCTATATCACGGGGCTAACCGGAATCGATAATTTTATGGTCAGGCATGAGCCTACTTTTGAAGCTATCCATGAAGAACTATGGGAGATGCTGACTGACCGGGTTTTTGTTGCCCATAATGTCAATTTTGATTACGGCTTTCTGAGAGAGGCATTTCTGAAAGTGGGTAAGGAACTCAAAACACCCAAGCTGTGTACCGTGCGACTGAGCAGAAAAGTCTATCCAGGGATGAGATCTTATAGCCTGGGTCGGCTTTGTGAAAGCCAGCGTATTCCTATCGAGGCTAGGCACCGGGCAATGGGAGATGCTAAGGCCACTGCTATTCTATTTGATCGAATGATCAAGACTGATTATCAGATCATCAACCAGTCCCTCAAGAAAAACACCGGTGAGGCTTTTCTGCCTCCTAATTTCCCCCATTCCAGATTCAAGGAAATACCGACTGCCTGTGGGGTGTATTATATGCTGGATGAGCATGGCAAAGCCATCTATGTGGGAAAAGCGATAAATATAAGAGAGCGGTTCAAAAATCACTTTTCAGGTCAGCTACTTCCCAATCTAAAGCAGAAACTTAAGACTGAAGTTTTTGATCTGAAGTGGGAGCTGACAGGGAGCGAATTCATGGCCCTGTTATATGAGGCTTTGGAAATCAAAAGATTGTGGCCTAAATATAATTCAGCTTTGAAACTTCCTAAGCGGACCTTTGGCCTGTTTCATTACGAGGATAATTCCGGCTATGGAAGATTTCAGGTGTCTAAAGTGACTAAGTATTTTAAGCCCATAGAGTCTTTTTTCTCTATGGAAGAGGCAAATGCTTTTCTGAAAACCGGAATTGTGACCTATGGACTGTGTCCCAAGCTATGTGGACTTAGGAAAATAAATTGTTCCACCGAAGACGAAATGTGTTGTGGAGGAGCCTGTAGCTTTACTGAGAAACCCAAAGAGTATAACCAGCGGGTAGGGGAGTTTATGGAAAAAATCAAGGAAAGCCAAAAGGAAATCCTGATCAGGCTGGAAGGAAGAACTCCCGAAGAATCCGCCTATTGCATGTTTGAAAGTGGTATGCTAAGTAAATTTGCCTATGTAGATGTCAAAGCAGCTTCTGAAGACAATATTCTTGAATCACTGACCCCAGTGCCTCAGGTTCCTGAGACATATTATTTATTAAGACAATTTATCCATCAACTCAATCCTGAACAGATTTCTGTTCTCGAATCTTCCTAATGCATTTACAAATCGTCAGTAGCAAATGTGTCTCCCTGGGTTAAGTCTCCGGTGTCAAAACCCTTTTTAAACCATTTCATACGCTGGGCTGAAGTGCCATGAGTGAATGAATCCGGTGTCACGCGGCCAGTGGCTTGCTTCTGAAGTCTATCATCCCCGATTGCATTCGCTGCGTTCAAAGCTTCTTCCAGATCTCCTTTTTCCATCCAACCTAATGATTTTTGACTATGGTGAGCCCATACTCCAGCCAAAAAATCTGCCTGCAATTCCAGTCTTACAGAATATTGATTGTATTCTTTTTCACTTACCTGTCCCCGAAGTTTGTCTAGTTTGGAAGTAATTCCCATTATTTTTTGAATATGATGACCTACCTCATGGGCGATGACATAGGCTTGGGCAAAGTCTCCCGGGGCATTCAGTTTGAGTTCCATGTCTTCGAAAAAGCTGAGATCGATGTACAGCTTTTCATCACCTGGACAATAGAACGGCCCTGTAGCACTTGAGGCAAATCCGCAGGCAGAGGATACCTGTCCACTAAATAGTACCAGTGTTGGCTCTCTGTAATTTTCAAGAAGCCTGTTCCACACATCTTCTGTATCCGCCAAAATTGTTTCACTAAAAGCGGCTAACCGATCCTCTTCAGCAGAAGGAGTATAGTTTGACTCGGTGGTAAAACCTTGCCCTCCTCCGCCCAAGAAGCCTCCCAGAAAGTTTAGGGGGTTAGTACCTGTAACGACCGAAAAAGCAATAACAAGCCCGATGATTATCAGTCCGGTTTTAGAAAAGAGGATTTTGATAAGTGGCCCGATCAGTAGGGGGTTAAATCCTCCTCCTGACCGCATTCCACCGCCCTGGCCCCGTCTATCCTCTACATTGGAGCTTCGTCTTTTTCCTTCCCATTTCATATGATTATAATTTGATTTTCAATGGTCATATGGAATCTCGCATGACATATAATCATCTCTGTATGTGTCATTCTCGACATGCTCGATTTCATGTGTTTATAATTTGTTTTTTTATGGCCACACCTGCCTGGCCGGCAGGCAGGTGGAATCTAGCATAGTTTATAATCATCCCAGTGTGTAACTCTTGAGTCATGCTTGATTTCATAGCACAAAACGTTATAATTTGTCTAAAATTAACCAAATTGGACAATTAGATAGTGGCATCAGTCTATTTTCAAAGAAATTTTAAACAACCCAAAACCTATGAATTATACCATTTTCAAACGGCTCTCTTTATCCTTGGCTTTGATTGCGTCATTTACTGTGGCACATGGCCAGACAGGAGTAGGGACTAAACCTGTAAAGGGAGCAAAATTATACCTGGATGGAAGCAAGAAATCTCTGGAGAAAAACTGGGAGTATTGGGAAGGCCCCAGGTTCAAAGCTGAAATGCCCATCAAATGGCAGGAAGTGACGGATCCCGTAGACGGAGGAAAAGCCATCAGTAGTAATGATCCCGCAGCTGCTGGAGGATTGTATGGAGCTGCGGATATCGTGACAAAAGATAAATTCAGGGATTTCCATGCACATGTTGAATTCTTTATCAAAAATGAAGGAGGGAATTCAGGAGTCTATCTGCAGAATAGATACGAGGTTCAGATTCTAGATGGGGATTATGGTGACCACGGTATGGCGGCATTAATCAATGAGCACATTCCCACTACTGAGGAGTACTTGGGGTTAGGCACCTGGAATGCTTACGATATAGTATTCAAAGCAGCCCGTTTCGAGAATGGGCAGTTGGTCGCTAAACCAAGAGCAACTGTGTATTTCAATGGCGTGAAAATCCATGAGGACAAGGAGATTCAGCAGGTATGGGGAGGTCCCAATTCTGGCCTTGATGGAGGGAATGACGGAGGGAAAGGGATTACGGATACTCCCGGTGGATTGAAGCTTCAGGCTGAAGGGCATGATGTTTTTTATAGAAATATCTGGATTAAAAAGCTTGATCTGAATGGCCAGTCCACAGACTTTTGATGTTGATACACACTGAAAAAAGCCCTGATCTTTAACTAGTTCAGGGCTTTTTTAATTGGAGTTTTTGCGGTATTTCTCTAGATTTTAAACAACCTAAAGGCGCAAAAAAAGGTGATTAAAGCTATTTAAATCCTTAGTGAAAACTGGGAAATCAAATGTGCTTAAGCTGTCAATCGAAATTTGGGTAGTTATATTCTTCAAAGGGTACTCGATGTTTTGCCAGCTGATATAGTATCATGCTTAGGTTCCATGGCATGGGATTCTTGCGAATATTTTGGGCGGGTTTGGAGCCAGAATTGTGTGAGATAAGACTTTATGACTTGATCAAAAGATGTTTTATTTCGGATACATGGGTTGTAGAACTTGCTTTTTGTAAATTTTATGTATAAATATATAAGAACTAGGGTCTAATTTTATAAATATCTTGTCAAATTTTTAACAAAAAATGGAAAAGTGGTTTTAAATCCTGATGAGCAGTTGTGATCCGGTTTGTCATTGGAAAATTTCCTTAAGGGTGCCTGTTCCAAAGCCAACCATTTTCCAATCGGTTATTTCCAAATCAATTACAGCCATCATACCTGGCTGTAGTCCTAAGTAATTTTCATTGCAGATATGGGCTAGGAGCAGGCTTAGTGTCGGATTATGGCCAATTATAAGGCAGGTTTTTACTTCTGAAGGAGTTTTTTCCAGCATCGTTATGAGACTTCCAATGTCCGCCTGGTAAATTTCCTTAGTGAATTGGGAGTCTTTAAAAGTCACTTCATGGCCAATTATTTCTGCAGTCTCCATAGTTCTCTCAGCAGTGGAGCAGTAGAGTAAATCTACGTTTTTCAGTTCTTCGCTTAGGCTTTTAGCCATCCTAATCAGGTTTTCCCTGCCTTTTTTGGTGAGTTGCCTTTGGAAATCAGCTCCATTTGAAAATCCTGCTTCTCCGTGCCTGAGTAAAAACAATCGCTTCATGATAAGTGCTTTAGGTACTTAAAAGTATTCTTTGCTTTAAACAAAAATCCATCCAAATAAAGCTGACAAAATTTTAATTATTTGGACGAGAATACAATGCCGTCTATTTTTAGCTTTTCTTATCGGGTTTGAAAACCCAGAAAAACCGCTTTTCTATGTCAAAAAACCTAGTTATCGTCGAGTCACCTGCCAAAGCCAAAACTATAGAAGGTTATCTGGGCAAAGACTATAAAGTAGCTTCCAGCTACGGTCATGTCCGGGATCTTCCTAAAGGTGATAAAGCGATTGATATTAAAAATAGATTTAGTCCTACCTATGAAGTCACAGCCGATAAAAAGGATGTGATCAAAAACCTGAAAGCTTTAGTAAAGGATGCGGAGACCGTCTATCTGGCGAGTGATGATGACCGTGAGGGAGAGGCTATATCCTGGCATCTGAAAGAAGTATTGAAGCTCAAGGATGAAAATACCCGGAGGATAGTGTTCAGAGAGATCACTAAAAACGCGATTACCAAAGCTATAGAGAACCCACGGGGAATTGATATAGATCTGGTCAATGCGCAGCAGGCAAGACGTATTTTGGATCGCTTGGTAGGTTTCGAACTTTCTCCGATTCTCTGGAAGAAAATCAAAACCGGATTATCGGCAGGAAGGGTTCAGTCGGTGGCGGTACGTCTTATTGTGGATCGAGAGCGTGAAATAGAACAGCATAAGGCAAAATCAAGCTTTAGAATCACTGCGATTTTCGAAGTAGAAGGAAAAACTTTCCAAGCGGAACTCCCCAAGAAATTCGATACCAAAGCGGAAGCAGAGGAATTCCTCAAAAAATGCCTTGACGCTGATTTTTCTGTTGCCAACCTAGAGAAAAAACCAGGAAAGAAATCTCCTGCCGCACCTTTTACCACTTCTACGCTTCAACAGGAGGCCAGTAGAAAGCTTTATTTCTCTGTAGCTCAGACTATGTCGGTGGCACAGAAGCTCTATGAAGCGGGTAAGATCACCTATATGAGAACTGATAGTGTGAATCTATCTGATGATGCGATGGCGTCTGCCAAAAATGCGATCCATGATTCCTATGGAAGCAAATACCATAAATCCAGAAAGTTCGCTACTAAATCCGAAGGAGCGCAGGAAGCTCACGAAGCCATCCGACCAACTGATTTCGGAACTACCCAAGCTTCTGCTGACCGCAATGAGCAGCGGCTCTATGAACTGATCTGGAAGCGCGCCATTGCATCACAGATGGCAGATGCTGAGTTAGAAAAAACAATCATTACAGTAGATATTTCAAATCAACCTCAAAATCTGGTCGCTACTGGGGAGATAATTAAGTTTGACGGCTTTCTAAAAGTCTATCTAGAGAGTACAGATGATGAGCCTGAAGAGGAAGATGGGAACGAAGGCAAGGCTCTATTGCCTCCGCTGACTGTGGGGCAGAACTTGAGCTTGCAGCAGATGAAAGGCCGTGAAACCTTCACCAGGCCTTCGCCTAGATATACAGAAGCTTCCCTAGTGAAAAAATTGGAGGAATTGGGAATTGGGCGTCCATCTACCTATGCTCCTACTATTTCTACTATCCAGCGAAGGGAATATGTGATCAAAGAATCTAGGGACGGTACTCCGAGGAATTATGTTGAAATGCTTATTTCCAAAGGAGAATTTAAGGATGCTACCAAGACGGAGACTACTGGAGCGGAGAAGCAAAAGCTATTCCCTACCAATATAGCGATGGTGGTCAATGATTTTCTGGTAGAGCATTTTCCGAATGTGATTGACTTTAGTTTTACTGCAAGAGTAGAAAAGGAGTTCGATGATATTGCGGCCGGAGGACAGGTTTGGCAGGATATGCTGGACTCTTTTTATGGGGATTTTCACAAGAATGTGGAGGAAACAGAGCAGGTTTCCCGTCAGGATATCAATTCCAGCCGTGAACTTGGAAACCATCCAGTGAGTGGAAAACCAATGATAGCCAGGCTAGGCAGATTTGGGCCTTTGGTGCAGATCGGAGATGCAGAGGATGAAGACAAGCAGTTCGCCAGCCTCAAAAAAGGCCAGTTTATAGAAAATATCACGATGGAAGACGCACTTGAACTGTTCAAGTTGCCTAGGGACATCGGGATGTTTGAGGATAAAAAGATGGTGGCGGCGATTGGTAGATTTGGACCTTACATTCGTCATGACGGCAACTTTGTGTCTCTTCCTAAAGAAATGGATCCTTTGAGCGTGACCGAAGAAGAAGCGATTCAACTGATCAAAGATAAGCGTGAGGCAGATGCAAAGAAGCACATCAAATCTTTTGATGAAAACCCCGAGATTCAGGTTTTGAATGGCAGATGGGGTCCATACATCAAGATGGGGAAGAACAACTACAAAATCCCTAAAGATAAAGAAGCGGAAAGCCTGACTTATGAAGAGACTATTCATATAATTGAAAACCAGCCGGAGCCGAAGAAGAAAGGCGGAAGGTTCGCCAAAAAGAAATAAGCATACTCTTATCCCAGCTTTTATGAATAAGCCTAATCCAATTCTTCAGAAGATTGTATTAGGCTTTTTTTTGTT
>CBFGUY010000116.1:0-13344 GCA_965651895.1 uncultured Algoriphagus sp.
AGGTTCAGGGTGATGATTCTTTCTAAAGCAACCGCTAGACCCAAGATCAAACAGATCAATACTGGAGTCATGAAAAGAGGATCACCTTCGATGAATTTCTCTTTTACAATTTGGTGGAAACTTTGCTCCTCTGCGACGATCTCGTCATCAACAATCGTGGGAGATGCAGCAGGCTCAACGGCTACTGGGGTTGTTTCTTCTTGTGCTGCGGTATCTTCTGCCTCTTGTGCGTTAGCAATAACAGGTGCGAATAGGATGCCTGCAAGCATGAACAAAGCGATTAACTTTCTCATAATGTGGATTTTAAATAGACTTTTGATAAAGGTTAAATGGTTTCTAATCTAGAATCGAGTTTTAAAGTTATCATTTTTTAAATTCAAAAAACAATCGATTCTTTTAGATTTTTGTGAAAAATCAGGCTTATATCTCAACAATAAGCAAGGTTTTACACGAACGGACATTTTCTTTTTTTGCTTTAAAAATGACTCTTATCTCCAAAACTCGGCGGTAAGGTTCTTATTTTTTCCCAAAAAGAAAAATAAAAATGCACTTGAAGGCAATCCTTTTAATGATTTCTATAGAAAATGCTGACTGATTGGCTTTTATAAATCAGATAAATCTGGCTCCATTCGTTCTTTTCCTTTCAATACTTACTTTCTATTTTATAAAATCATGGAAATACCTTAATAAAAGATTAATCAGATTTAACATTGTTATAAACTCTTATACTATAAAAAGAGTATTTCAGGAGTATGACTAACAATTTTATGTGATGCCCCTATTGGTTCCTGTAGCTATCCGAAGCACAAAGTCCGCACTTACGGATAAACGGTCAGGTTCAAGGACCACACCCGGTTGAACCACCTGTCCGCTCCATAAAAAATCAGCTCCATGGTGACCGGGTCAAAAACCGTATGCTTTTTGATCATGGGGATCAGTCCATAGTAGTAGCAGGCATCCAGCACTATTTCAAACCCGAGGGTTCTCATCCCTTCCAATCCCGGGGAAATATGCGTTAAATCAAAAAAGCCAACCTTATTGCTAGAGTTGGCTTTCTGTGCAGAGAGGAAGGGGAATGAACCTCGCTATTATATAATTGATAATCAGTGAATTACAAATTAGACTTTCAGAGAACTACACGATTGACGCAATCCAATACTTTACAGCATAAATAAAATTATAAAATACTATAAATCAGACTATTACAATCGAATAAAGCTTCCTGCAAACTTCTTGTTTTAAAGAACTTGTTCTCGAGAACGAGGTAAATTTACAAAAAATCGAAAGTATAGCCTAAAAAGAAGAATAAACTTTGATGATTTAGATTTAAAAATCCTTTTGATTTTCCAAGTTGATTTTATCCCCCCTAACCGATAGTCTCCAACTCCCACCCTATTGTTTGTAACCTTTCCTTTATCCGTTGCAGTGTTTTCTTAACATCATTAATTTCAGGCAAGTCTCCATAGACAAGCGCTTTAAATGTGCCAGTGTAGGTTGCCAAGAGCTTAGGCCAGGTTTGATCCAGTGCGGAGAAAAGCAAAGCTTGAGAAGGATGTTTGTACAGCCACTCCTTATTATTACGCAAACTGGCATCGTCATCTTTTCCTACTTTATTTAGCATCACCTCAAACTCACTGGAAGTTAAAAAGTCTGATAACACGTCCTCCTTAAGTAATTGGTGAAGATCATAAATATGTCTGATTTTGATTCGTAAATCTGAAACAGCATCTACAAAAAGCTCTTTATCTTCATGTAAGTTCATTGGATGTTCCATTCTGGTGCAGTGCTGAGTTGATTTGAATCTAAGCCTAATTTGAAAACAGTAAGTGGGTTTAGTGCTTCCATGAGATCTTTTGTCTTTCCCTTTTTTTCCATTTCCGTTAATAAGGCTCCAAGCAAAGCCTGAACACGGGGAGGATATTTTAAAGCATTTCCAATAAGCACTGTCAGTTGCTTTTCAGTCAAGCTACCGATTTGATTTTTCAAAATGATGATTGCCCGATTCATATCAAGGTCGGGAATTTGTTTCAAGTCTTTAAGGGCATCCAAAAGTCCAAGCAGCTTATAGTTTTCTTCACTGACATCCACATAACTTTTAACAGCGGTAGCTTTGATTGTCCCACGACTGATAAATATTCGCTTTTCTCTACTTGCGATTTGTATCATGGCCGGTATCTGGGTAGTCAGTCCCATTTGATTATATAGGTAGGTTCCCGTCACGTAGGCAATCCTTTTTCCATTGGAATAGAGGTAGGACTTGAGTATCTGGTCTTCTGCTGGTGTCTTTTCACCAAACAGCGTAACTTTAGGCTTATAAAACAGTCCTTTTGACAGTTTCTTTATCTTACCTTTTTTCCTCTGCCGTTCCAGGATTTTTGCTGCCGACGAATAGTCCTGTTTGGACAACCCCAATTGTCCGTATCCAAAACTTACGTCTTGCGGAAGGCTATCTATTTTTTCCGCTATTTGGTCAGATAATCTTGTCATGCAACAAATATAGCATTCGACAACAAAAGCGTCAAGTTTTTTGATCAAAAAACTTGACGCTTTTGTTGATAGTTTGTTAGAAGCATCCTAAGGATTAGGATAAATACTTTTGATAGAAACTATTATCGCAATTATGCATTATTGCGCAGCTTTCACTGAACAGAAGCTTACTTAGATACATCTTCGGCATAGTAGAACTTTATCTTCCAGCAATTTATACCTAACAGCAATTTACTTAATAGGAATAAGACGGCGATAAACGCCGTCAAAAATAAATAGTGTAAATCCATAATTGTTATTAATGGCCTCCAAAAAATCACTCCTTCCTAATCACCAAATGCTTCTTTCCCGGATCATTCATTAACCTGTTCATTTCAGCCAGAATGATATCCCGAATATCCTGCTTGATCTGTAGGTAATTTCTCTGCACTATAGTGCTGTTTATCTTTCGGATTTCTGGGATAGGCGTATAGTTTTCCTGCTCTTTTTTGAGGGCATTATGGTCGTTGATAATCTCCGCATGAAAAGCTTTCAGAGTCATTTTACAGTCCGGGTTATCCGCTACCATTCCGACAAATTCACCCGAGGAAAGAGAGGATATCGTAGAAGCAGGTACCGCTGATTCCAGTTGTTTTGATTTGCTTATTGAAGTGTCTGCACTGTTAATCGAAAGACTCTGTCTGTCCTGCATTATCTTCCCTATTCTATCAGATAGTTGTTTTGCCGAATCCCCCGTCACCTGCCCAGAAACAATATTACCAACGATACCCATAATCACATCTGCAAGCTCCCGCCCATAGTCTTTTCGTAGCTGGCTGAGATCCTGAACCCCTAAGGTTGTGGCTACTTTATTACTCCGGGCTGTGGCGATAAGATTGTCCATGCCATTTAAATAGATGGTCGGAAACTCATCGAATATCAGGCTGCTTTTTAGCTTTCCTTTCTGGTTCACGAGCTTCACCAGACGGTTTACATACAGTGAAAGTACGGCTCCATAAATCTGTATTTTCTGGGGATTGTTTCCCATACAAACCAACTTTGGCTCTTCAGTATTATTGATATCCAAGGTAAAATCATTGCCGGAAAGAACATAGTACAACTGTGCAGAAGACAGCCTTGCCATAGATATTTTGGCAGATGCTATCTGTCCTTCCAGCTGCTCCATCACATCGTTCAGGTAGGCATTTACAAAAGGATTGATCAGCACATCAATGTCCTTTTCGGTGCGTAATACGGTAAACAACTCATCGTATTCGGCTTGCATCAATTCAATGACATGCGGTAAAGTACAATACTCCCCATCGTTGTATTTTCGCAGAAACCAGATGATGGCTGTGAGGAAATTGATAGGCGATTCCACAAAAAAGTCCCCCTGTTTCTTGATCCACTCTCTGTTCAACCCCATTAAAATAGTCCGTGCTGACTCAGCTGCATCGGTAATATCCAGCATGGTTTCCGGTGCCAACGGGTTGCAGCGGTGACTCCGGGTGAGTTCATCAAAATTTATCACATAGAACTCGGGAACCACTTTATAACTATTCTTATTTTTCAACCATGTATTGTAAACAATGGATGACAGATCATCGAATTTGAAGTCATACACAAACATGGAAAACCCTTTTTTGATGTGCTGGGTAATCACATGACGGATGACAAAATAGCTCTTTCCCGATCCAGGTGTTCCCAATACCATCAACCCACGAAAAGGATTGATGATATTGATCCAGCTGTCTCGAATCTTACCTTTCAGAATATATTTAGCAGGTAAATTGACAGAGAATTCATTTTCAATCAGCCGTTCTTCCTGCGGAAAAGTCTCATTTTCTGAGTTGAAAACATCGGTGCTCAGCTTGGTATGGATAATTCTTGAAAGCTTTGTTCCGCCTGAAAGGACAAGCAAAAAACCCAAGGTAGTTACCGCCATATAAGCAACTGAAATCCATTCCAACCGAACATGAAACTGTAGTATAAAATAGCTCGCAAAGTAAATGACTAGACCTGCCGCCCCATGCATACTAGCTGTCTTGGTGTTCATTTTCTCACTCTTTCTACCCTTAATTCCCAGCAGGGAAATCCCCAGCATTGCCAATGCAATTAACTTCGAAGTATGAAAATCCAGAAAGAGTCCCGTATCTGAAATATTCCTCAGCACACTATCGGTCAGATCAGATACCAGCCCCCAATCCCTGAATGTAGCATAGCAGAAGAAATAAAAATGCAATCCCAAAACCCCGATCCCCATCAACCGGGTCATATCCAAAATCTTGCGCAGTCCCTGTTCGTTCTCTCCTGTCTGCATGCCCATCTTTCCTTGGTTTATGTACTTATTTTGTTACCTTCTTTTTCTTTTTTCTTTTCTTCTTCCGCCATTCAAATGGCACATAGTTATACTCCTGTTCAGGAGTGATCACTGTCTCCAATAAACCTCTTGATGTATTTTCTGGATTGACCCTTGTCCTTTCATAATCCATAGTTTTTTGTGGACTATCATTCTGTATTTCCTTGGCCATTCTTGGCGCTTTTGATACAGATCCAAAAGCAATCCCGTCCCTATTTTGATGGTTTGTAATTCGATCCATCAATCCTTTGGCACTGTAATTTTTACCCAATGCACTCCCATTGAATACACACTTGGTCCGGTGATCGACAAAGGTGATCCCATACAATCGACCCTCTTGATTTTCTCTTTTCACAGTAGCAATTCCCTGCTTTTCCAGACTTTTTATCACCTCATCGAAACTCTTTCCAGACTTCTTCGTCAGGTAATTTGAAGGCATTCCCATCTCATGCCAAGGCTGCTTCCAGGGAATCACCCCCTGCTCCAGTTTCTCGATGATCAGATCGGTAAACTTCTGATAGATATCCGATGATCCATTAACTCTTTGCGAGCTGTAACTTCGACTTCCAAAGTCATTTCCCCCTTTTCTCTTAGTGGATGTTTTTGCTGATGTTTTTGTTTGAGTCTTCATAGTCTTTTGTGTTTTGGTTTGACAAATACTTATGAAGCTGCACCAGCCTGAGACCGGCACTAAGTGCAAGAGGAATCGGAATAAACCAGTAGAGGCAAGAGCGTGGGCTTTATGCCGAAGTCTCTTGCCTCGTGTGACCGGGTCAGGCTAAATTGGCGGAAGAAGGAATAGAAAAAATAAAAAAATCTAAAGAAGTCTGCTAGAGAATTTTAAGTGGGCTTTACAATGCTTAAAGAAACAGCTGATAGTCTTTCTCGTTTGCTATAAGTTTCATTTTATGTATCGATATTTCAGGACGAGACATTATCGCAAATCCGTTTTATGTACGTTTCATTTTATGTCACCCACCATCCTAAAATAAATTTTACGACATTGTGAGTGTATGTAAAATTATGCTTTCACCTCTTTCTGATTGTCGCTATAAACTGTTCGAAGCGACTGAAGGATGAAAACCCAGTGGAACCCAACTCCTATCAGCACAGCAACATGAAATAACTCATGGGGGCCAAGTATTCCAGGGATCAGAACCGGATAGTTCATCCAATCTAGTATTGCGCCTATCGTGTAAGCAAGACCACCATACAACAAGTACTTGAATGATATATCTTTCTTTAATTTCCAAATACCAATCACTGAAACCATACCAAGCCATCCAAATGCAAGAAAAACGGTATGAGTCATATAATCGGGAAGTTCATTAAAATATATTGATCCAAATGTAATTCCAACAATGGCGATTACAGAAGTAATGATAGTAATGCCCCATTTCATAAAACCTGAAAATAGAGTGACGTGAATAGCTATTATGGTGCCTGAAATCAACAAGAATATACCCGCGTGATCAAGTATTCTCAATACATACCGAGCAGTCGTATCCCTTTCCAATAAATGATAGGTTCCGCTCATAGATAGTAGGAAAATAGAAGCGAAACCATAAATTAAAATGGGAAGTGGATATTTTCTTCCCAACCCGCCCTTTTTAAAAAGAAAGAAAAGTAGAATAATCACACCTAGCACTCCTATTAAATGTGTCCATGAATCAATTGGATCATCAAAACCAAGAATTGGATGAGTGTTCATTTATGAATAGTGATAAATTATCAGTAAAACTACGGAAGGAATTAGATTGTCAATTTTCTTTAAATCTACATTCTAGGTACTTATAGAAAAGTAATTCTGGTCACGTTGGTTCCTTTTTTCAACTATTCTTTCTCTAAAGCTTTCTAATTTATTCTTAGCGAAGAGAATACAAATCACATTTTAAAACAGACCCAAATCCTTCAAAATATAAACTTCATAATTTGCCATTTTAGCCATAATGACCTTTAGTCTTGAATCAATTTATTCAAGCTCCATTCCTCAGCTAGATTTAAAATCAACCAAATTTCCTCTTGTAAATGATTCCAATGGAATTTTCCGGAACTCACAACTCACATGGACAAAGTCATTTTAAGTGACTTTGCCCATTTATTTCGCTTCCTATCTCACTGTTAACCAGGAAAATAAAATTGGCTACTTCATTGATTCGAGAGATTCGATGTTTACCCCGTTAAGGTGAGGTTTTCGGGAAGGATCGAACCAATTATTCTTTTTTCTTGACCTAAATCTCTTTTAGAAAAAAAATCGAACTTCCCAAAATTTTTAATGGCTTTTGAAAATCTTTTCGTCAATTCTTTATCGGGATTTGGTTCCATCTTGTCAAGATGGGTTTTGAGCATTAAAATCTATTCTGACTCATGCTATTTTGCAGCCTTATAGTCATCAGATGAGAAATTCCCTTTGATGAATAAATTCCTCGCTTTTGTTAACCTGGAATTTCCTGTTCCTGCCCAAAGTATCTTTAAGCGCCAAACAATCCTTTGGGGGAAATGAATTTTTACCCAACCATTATTGTCCACCTACGAACAAAAGAAATTTTCTAAAAAATGCGGGGAACTAAGGAGTCACCTACTTTATCTTTTAGCTTCATCTGTAGAAAATCAAAAGGATTTAAAAAATCCAATTAAAAACTTAGGATTAAAATAAATGAAAGGAAGCCTAAAGCTCCCCTTCATCGGCAAAGGAATAATATCCTTCAGCTGTCAGAATCAAATGATCAAGTACCGGGATATCCAGAATTTCACCTGCTTTTTTAATCCGCTGGGTTAATCTTTTATCCTGTTCTGAAGGCAGCAGATTTCCACTCGGATGGCAATGGGCTAGTACTACAGAACTGGAATTTGCTTTAATGGCAGCTGCATAAACCAGCTTTACATCCACCACGGTACCAGCGGTTCCTCCTGAGCTGATATTCACAATGCCCAGCACCCGGTTTGCTCTGGAAAGCAGCATCACCTTAAAATCCTCTACAAACTCAATCCTGTCCTGATCCCAGACTTTCGCAAACACTTCATACACCTGTCTTGAACTTTCTACCCTAGGCCTTAAGGATGACTTTACTTTCGCACTATAGCTCAGCTTGATCTCAGCTACTTCAAACAAATCAATTTTTCTTTCTGCAGTCTCCATAATCTTTTTCGTTTTTGTGGAACAATGAATTATGAAGCATCATCAGGCCTTGGGCGACAAAGACCGGAAGGAAAAGGAATAAAAAGCGCAGCGCAGCAAGCGGCTTTATGCCGGAAGCTTACGGTCGCCCAGAGCCCAGAGGACTAACTTTGTGAGGAATTCAGGGGTAAAAAATAATCAGCCTTCATATGCACTAGCCTTTTACATCAAAATATCTACAGATCATTTCCCTTTTTACTATAACCACTCTGAAATTGAAAAATTTAGGGTAATACAGAAGCAAGCTGTTTTACCGCAAGGTAGAATCAATACAAGTCGGCTTGCATCCAGAACAGACAATGATGGAAGAACAAAAGTCAAACCTACTAGGGTGGCACCTCGGATCCCATAGTGTACATAACCCAGGTGACTCTACCTTTTTTTGGTCTTTTTCTTTGCATAATATAATGCCTATGGAAGGGTTTTCATGCGGCTTGCGTTCCAAGGCATCGAGGGCTGAAGGGTAAAAGTTCATCTTGCCAATGTATTCAGGCTTAACTTTCCGCATTTCAATTCAAATGCAATCAGGGATTGGATTTACAACTAGCTGCTGAAACAATCATGCTTCATAACACAATTCAAACAATTTTAGCGTTGTCTTGTTTTTATCATTGAAGCTATTAATGGAAAAATAAGCTGGTGATTGTTGGGGCGGATTAGTTTTTATAAAAATCAGCGAGTTTGATTAAGCCCTTTTCATCAAGAACAATAATTTTCTTCCCATCAAGTCTAATTAGATTATCTTTTTTAAATTCTGATAGCAAGCGAATTATAGGTTCTGCAGAAGTCCCCACCAATCCGGCTATTTCCTCTCGGGAAAGTATTATATCTATTATTCGGCCTCCTCCTTGTTCCACACCATAAGAATCACAAAGTTTGACTAAGGTGAATGCGAGTCTTTCTCTGATGGTTTTATGGGTAGCATCAGTAAGCTGCTCTTCCATCCCTCCCAAAGTCTGGCACAACGCACTGATAAGCCTTCTGTGGAAGTTGTTATCCTTGGCCATGATGTCCAAAAAAGTCTCTTTAGGAACAAAGCAAATAAGCGCATCCTCTATAATGGTGGCTGAATTGGAATAATTATCTTCACCAAGTAATGAGGCAAATCCCAAAAAATCGCCCTTCTGGGCTAAGCTGATAATCTGCTCTTTTCCATTGGAAGCTGTCTTAAATACCTTTACAATCCCTGAATTGATACAAAAAACACCAAGTGGCCTGGTATTTTCGTAATAAAGCATCTGTCCTTTCTTATGGGAGATGAGGTTTTTATGACCCGACAAATTGCAAAGATGCTCCTCAGACAGCCCTTCAAACAAGGAGAATTTTCTACTTTGACATAGCTCGCATGGAGTATTCTTATTGATATTCATACGACTTTGTAAATCAAATTCAATTTAATTTAAAGGTTACTCCTCTAAACAAAAAAGGACTAATATCATAATTCAATAGCCATCTTTTTTAAAAATCTTTCTTCCCAAAAATCCAACCCGACAACCACACAGGAACCACCAGCCAAACAGAGAGGGAAAGAAAAATAATCAACATCCCCAAACCACTATTGAAAAACTGCTTAAAAAATGCACCGGTATAGCCCATCAATGCTGAAATATCCAGCTGCATAAGCATAAGAATTCTTCCTAGATCCACAGGATTCAGCATGACCAAACCAAGGGTAACTTTTTCCAAGGGATAATCCGCAAAACTGTAAATCAGATACAGGACAAAACCATCATAGACTAGGGAAAAGTAAATCCAAAGTCCCAAACTAATTCCGATAGCTTTTGCTTTGTCACGCGTCAAAACACTGGCGAGAAAGGCAAATCCTGCGAAAACTGCACTCAACACCACTCCCACCCCAAGCAAGGTGATCAAACTACTGTCAGCTCCCCAAAGCAACATAGGCAATCCGAATCCAATCAAAATCGATAAGCTCAGCATCAAGATCACCGCCAAAAGTTGGCTGAGGAATACATGTGAACGCTTCACGGGCTGGGCAAGCATCAACTCTATAAACTCCAAGTTGTTGTAAAAATGGGTTGTTGCAAAAACCGCAGAAATCAACGGAACGATCATGATCATGATATTCATCAGACTGAGCGAAACCTTGCTGAGATCATCCGAGACCTGGTAAATAGATACGGCTACCAAGATCATAAACAAGGTATAAATCATCGCAAAACGCGATTTCAGAATATCGTAAAGGGCGTATTTAAGTAGTTTCAACATGGCTCATTTCCCGTTTAGTTGTCTTTTTCTTTAATGTCCATTGCATCAGTTTGGCAATGGCCGGCGAGAATCTGTCTTCCCCGGTTAACTCTTTGAGGCTTTCAATGGTGTCATTGAAATAGACCTCTCCTTCGAAAATATAAACCGCCTGATTGGTGAGTTCCTCCAGATCGCTCATGATGTGCGAAGTGATCAAAATCAGCTTACCTGAGATTCGCTCTTTTTTTATTTTTGCTTTTAGAATCTCCACCGCAATCGGATCAAGTCCTGCTGTTGGTTCATCCAAAATCAGAATATCCGGAGTAAACAAAAAAGCCAAAGCCGCACTCACTTTTTGACGTGTTCCACCGGAAAGTGTGCCCATAGCTTTGTCCTTCATTTGATCAAGTCCGAAAGCTTCCACCAAGTCTAAGTCATAATTCTTTATTTCAGGACGCATATCTTTCATCATGGAAAAAAGCTGCCCAATTTTCATATTTGAGGGGTATCGGCCAATCTGCGGCATGTATCCGATGTCTTGCCGATAGGAATGGCTTCCCTCGATGGAGTTACCTTTCACCAGGATTTCACCGCTGTCCGGCATTACCATTCCCAGGATCGTCTTGATTATGGTAGTTTTTCCGCTGCCATTCGGGCCCATCAAAGCGTAGCTGTTTCCAAGCTGAAATTCCAGATTGAAATTCTTCAGAACTTGCAGTTTGCCAAACTTCTTGGATATATTTTTAACCGAAATCATAAGGTCTCATTTTTGGGGATTCATCAATCATTTCATCGGGTGTAAGTGTAGGGATGATTTTCTCCATCCGATCCAAAAGAGTCACCATGAAACTCCTCCAAAGGATTACTGCCGCCGGGATTTTTTCCACAATCACGCTGTAGAGATTAACAGGGCGATAGCCAATATCCCCGACCTGATCCCGATCCAAGTCATAGCCCTCATATTTATCCCAATAGTTTTCAGTCAACGTATTTAGAACCAGTGAGCCGTTCGTACTGATGTCGAAGGTGTTTTGGGTGAAATTATTTGCCTTAAATGTGTTTTGGTCACAACTCGCCATGAGCTTGAGTGCCCAGCCATTTTCGCGGAATGTATTATTGGTAAACTCAATTCTGCTACTGCCTTCCATGTAGATTCCAATGGTGTTTTTCAGGAAAACATTTCCGACAATCTCACTGTCGCTGATGTCTTTCAGCAAGATTCCATACGCACTGGAACCCCAGTTTTCTTCGAATCTGTTTTCTTTCATCAGGACATTTTTAGTGTACATGACAGCGACTCCGGCACCATTTTTACGAAAAGTATTTCGGATGTAGCTGTTGTCGTGCGAAAACATAAAGTGCAATCCATAGCGCATATTATTCTCCACTACGTTTCCTTTCGCTTGCGTATGTGTCACAAACTCCAGATAAATCCCGTCTCTATGGCCGGAAACCTCATTATTTCCGATATAGGAATTTTTGCACTTCCAAAGGTGAATGCCATTTCCAACTTCAAATTCCCTAATAGCCGAAGCTGTGATTTTATTGTTGATAATGGTCATCTGGGAGGAATTTGAAAAATGTAGACCGAAGTAGGTATTCTCCAGAATATTATCGCGAATGATACAATCCTTGGAATCAAAGAACTTGATCGCCGCAGAATCATCCATATTCGATCTGCCCGTATTGATCAATTTCAAACCCTGAACAGTCAGGTTTGAAGTAGCGACGATCAGGATATTTCCTTTGAAATCCGCATCAATTACCGGGTAATTCTCTCCGATCAGTATCAATGGTTTTCGGATGATGATTCCAAACTGTTTGTAAGTCCCTTCAGAAATAATCAAGGTATCTCCAGCCGAGGCACCATCCACTGCTTTCTGAATCGATTGACCGGGAGCAATTCTGATGGCTGCCGACAGTACTTCAGGTGTCCCAATCAGGCAAAGAAAAAAGAAGATAAGGGCTAAAGTTTTCATGTGATAATAATTGATTTTAATCGGCCACATGGAATCTCGCATTTCGGGTAATTATCCCAAGTGTATGACATTATGGTCATGCTCGATTTCATGATTTCAACTGCGAAACAGGTTATTTAAACTGTGTGGAAAGCTCACCCCAAGCGAGGTACACTCCTCCTGATTTATTCTTGTATTCCTTTAAAACATCATAGTCAGGAAAGGCCACGATGTTACTTGCCATTGGAGTTTTAAATTCTTCAGACTTGAGGTAAAAAGCCAAATTTGCATCCAACAGGACACCTGGATTCAGGTAATCGGTCACGAGAACGTGCTTGTATAGTTGGCTTTTTCCATCCTCTGAATCCATGTATTGCAGCATGCAGTTGACATCATCGAAGATGAAAACTTTGCCTTTCTCAGTGACCAATTCAGCCCCGAATTTAGGATCCATTAGTTTCATTTTGCAATGATGGCAAGCATCTTCACCGTATGCGATCGGTCTTGGATCCGCTGAACATGATGTCAAAAAGATCACTATTGAAAATATTGAAAGGTAGCGTTGCATAGTTTTCTGAATTTTAAAGGTTAAGCTATCTGAGTTTTTTTCCCCATTCGATCTCTCACAATTGCAATGATGAGTAAAACCACTCCGCCGATTAATATCCAACTTCCTGTATCCGGTCCGGAATAAGCCAGAAAATTCAACAACTCTTTGTATCCGATCAGGGGTGGCTGATAACTCATCCCTTCCACTTTTATGGCTGCTTTGGGATCAAGGTTGTGACCGTATTGATATCCCCAGCGGTACATATCTGCCAATACTGCCATCCCGAAGAGTGACATCAGACCAAAAAAAGCATAGAGACTCCATCTTTTTCCAATCAGAAAAGCAATAACTCCTAAGGCAATCAATGCCCCGATCACATAGATCAGGAAGGTAAATTCTGGAAACATTTCATTTCCGATATGTCTCATTCCGATGTAATGGTTTACCCCGTTGATCTGATCCACATTTCCGCTCAAATGATCAATCCAAATCTTCATGTTGAGTCCCTCAGGGTATTGAGGAGCCCACAGGCTGATCTGCCAAAGCGGCGTGAAATAAGCCGGAATGATAAGAAGGGCTGAAAGTAAAATCAGAGTTCTGTTGGATGTGCTGATCGATTGCATGATTG
>CBFGUY010000117.1:0-13092 GCA_965651895.1 uncultured Algoriphagus sp.
ATTTCCCTTGCCAAAGGCAAGGCCAGTAAATGCCCAGAATGCAATTCTGGGTTAAGGAAGTCGATCCGTTTTCAGAGTGCCAACGGCACGATCAGTAATGTAAAGGTCTTTGCGATCAGCCCCACATATCTGATTTTTTTATCCTAGAGAAATAAAATAGGTCTTTTAGGCTTCAAACAAAAAAATCCAACCCCGTTTCTGAGGTTGGATTTTCTGCTTTAATGACTAAACTTATTTGGCGTTGAACGTTAGTCCAGCAAGGATAAACATGCCAGCTTCACCGCCTTTGATTGTTTTGGTAGTGACATATAGCTTATGGATTTTTCCGTCAGCCTGGCCTGTGACAGGGATGGTTACCTGCTCAAATGCCGGAGCTCCTTCAGGTCCGTTCATAGGGCCTTGTACATATTCTTTGCTTCCAATGATTGTTCCCTCAGGGCTGTCCAGTCTGAGTTCGAAGACAAACCCATCTGTAAGCTTGGCAGTAGCTGCGGTGTTGAAGGTAACTGAAGCGATGTCCGTAAGATCAACCTTGGCAATGGCAAATGAAGCAGGGTCGGCAGGAACCGTGAGCAGGTTTTGACCACCATAGTTCATTTTGCTGTATCCCCCTTCCAGATCCACCGTACTCGCCAGATCAATGGTATTGCTGGAAAGTAGGTAGGCAGATGATCCTGTCAATGGTTTGATTCCTTCGCCCCCTTTATCTGTATAAGAAGCACTGATCATCAAGACTCCTGTTGGGGTAGGGGTTTTACCCATGGTGGAGTTGACTGAGCCGACACTAGGAAGTGTTTTTTGATTGACCCCATCAAGGGAGAGGATGTAGCTGATCAGTGCATTCAACTCTGATTCCGGTAAGTCAGGGTTTGCAGGCATTACGGTTTCTCCCCATACGCCGCCGCCTCCGTTTTTGATTTTGTTTTTCAGATAGTCTATATCCTTTTCAGAATATTTTTTGGCTACGCTGGTATAGTCAGGGCCTATGGAAGCTTCGGCTTCTTTGTGGCAGGTTTTACAGGTCAGGGATGACACCAGGGATTTTCCTACCATGGCATCTGTCATGATTTTATGCCCCTGATTTGCTTCGGCTTGATCCAATCCTTCTAGGTAATCTGCGCTTACGTACAGGTTTTCCAGATCTTCTGAGGCATCTGGGTGGTCTTCATCCTTTACTGTGACTTCGTACGCTACTTCCTTTCCAGGGAAATAGAATGCCTTATTCCCTTTGATAGCAATGCTTACTTCCGGGGCAATGTTGCCTGAATACACACGAACTGGAGTTCCTTCACCTTGCAGTCCGGCAGGATCTTTCGCAGTGACATTTACTGCATATTCACCTACAGCATTGAAAGTATGGGTTAAGGTAGGCTCTTCGGTAGTTTTGGTTTCCCCATTTCCAAGATCCCAGGTATAAGTCATCGGATCTCCTTCAGGGTCTGTGGCTTTAGCAGTGAAAGTAGCGGTCAGAGGATTAGACCCTGAGGTTTTGTCCACGGTAATTTCTGAAACGATCGGGGCTCTGTTGCCACCGTTGTAATCTATGCGGAAAAGTCCTGAATCCTCATTTTTAGAAAACCAGCCATTGCCATATTCCAGTCCGTAGATATGCCCATCAGGCCCCATTTCCATATCAATAAGCGCATTGAACTTAGTATTTGGCATGAAGGGGTCCATCTTGTCATAATCTCCGGATTCCGTCATGGTCACTACCTTGATCCAGCCTCTTACCCAATCATAGATGATCAGTTTTCCGTCAAAATAATCAGGTAATTTGCTATCTCCTTCATACATGTCGGAGTAATAAACAGGGCCTGCCATAGCATTTCTACCACCTGTCCCCAAGGTTGGGAATTCGGATGATTCACCGTACGGATACCAGATGAACGCAGGTTCTGTAGGAGGCAATTTTTCAATTCCAGTATTGAGCGGGGAATTATTTCTCGGGCCATTGATATCATACAATTCTCCTGAAGTACCATTGGAATAATCAAATTCACGATAAGGCAAGTTGTCCGCAATCACATACGGCCAGCCAAAGTTGCCCGCTTTTCGTGCCTGATTGATCTCGTCATATCCACGTGGCCCGCGAGTCTCGGTACTGTCATTGGCGGCATCCGGCCCAACTTCTCCCCAATAGACAAAGCCTGTTTTCTGATCAATAGAGATTCTATATGGATTCCTTAATCCTTGCACATAGATTTCAGGTTTTGTTCCTTCCGTGCCAGGAGCGTAAAGGTTGCCTGCCGGGATTTCATAAGATCCATCTTCATTGACTTTTATTCTGATGATTTTTCCTCTTAGGTCATTAGAGTTTCCAGAGCTTCTTCGGGCATCGAATTGCTTGTTGCCTTCTCTGGAATCCAATGGGGCATAGCCGCTGGTGATATACTTACTGTTTGGCTGGTTGAAAGGCGTGGAGTTATCTCCTGTAGATAGGAATAGATTCCCGTCCGCACCAAAGGCAATGGAACCACCAGTATGGCAGCATATCTCTCTCTGGGAATAAAGTTCAAGGATAATCTGTTCTGAGCCCATGTCCCAGACTCCGTCCTTAAACTTGAACCTGGAAAGGCGGTTTACTTCTTTGGCTGTAGGGGAGTAGAATACATACACCCAGTTATTTTTTGCATAATTAGGGTCTTTCTGCAAGCCTAAAACTCCTTCTTCAGCATTTACCCTAGGAACGCTTGTTTTCCAATAGACATCAAGTTTAGCTACTTCAGACAGCTCTTTTGTCTGGCTGTTGTAATAAAGGATCTCTCCTCTTCTCTGTGCGACCAATATATCCAGGTTAGGAAGTACGGTCAGTTCTGTAGGTTCTGTGAAGTCACCTAAGGCCAGCATGGTTTTGGAGAATCTGTTCTCTTCAGGCACCTTTTTACTTCTCGATTTAGAATAGTCAAGTTCTTTGTTTCCTCCTATAGCATAGTTGATTCCAGCCAATAGATGCTTTAGAAACAGCTCCTCAGTAAAGGATGCATTGGTGTGGCCACCTCCGGTATAGAAAGCACGGCCACCATCGTAGTCATGGTACCAGGCGATCGGGTGCTCACCCATATCCATTCCTCCCTGATATGATTCCTCATCCAGGTTTAGCAAAACGTTTACCTCAGGATTCAATTTCTTATAGGAATACCATTCGTCAGTTCTTTCCCAAGGAGAGGGTAAAAAGGACGTAGCATCATTACTGGCATCAGTCACCGTGATTTTGCCTGCCTGTACGTTAGGGTGGGGATCGTTGATGCCTGGGTGATCAGCAAAATAGCCGCCTACCATACGGCCGTACCAACCCCAGTGATATTCGGTATCCGCTGCTGCATGGATCCCTACAAAGCCCCCTCCTGCTTGGATGTATCGCTCAAATTCAGCTTCTTGTACATGATCCAGCACATCACCTGTGGTGCTGAGAAAAATTACCGTGGCATATTGGGACAGATTTTTTTCGTTAAAGCTGCTGCTTTGAGTGGTGGTGTCCACCTCAAAGTCATTTTCAGCGCCTAGCTTTTGTATGGCGGCTATACCGCTGGGTATGGATTCATGGTAAAAGCCCGCTGTTTTGCTGAACACAAGTACTTTCGGTTTTCCGGAGCGGGAATTACAGCTCCAGAAACCTACACAAGCAATGAGTCCAATCAGCAGTAGGCTTCTTAGGTTTTTTGGGAAATTCATAGGTTTTAAAATTTTGGGAAAATAGGCTTATAAGTTCTATTCAGAATTTGATTTACAAAATGGGGTATTTTTTTGATATAATTCAAATAAATTGTCTTTTTGAAACAATAGGTATTTGAACGGAGCGTTATTCGAGTATTCTAGCTCCTTCTGAGAGAGATACAGGGATAAAATCCGCCTCAATATCGAAATTTTCCTTGTATGCTGAATGCAGCTCATCCTGGAAATTTTGAACTTTGGTATTGGCCACCAGATTGATGGTGCAGCCTCCAAAGCCTCCTCCCATCATTCTGGATCCGATCACTCCGGGCAAAGCCCAGGATTTCTCAGCCAGAAAATCCAGTTCGGCACAACTGACTTCAAAGTCTTTACTGAGGCTTAGGTGGGATTCCTTCAGCAGTGTTCCAAATACATTCAGATCACCGGCGTGAAGGGCATTAGAAGCTAGGGTCACGCGGTCTATTTCGGAGATGACATGTTTTGCTTTAGGGAATAGCTCGGCAGGTAATAGTTTTTGCACTTTTTCCAGATCCTTCACCGGGATATCCCTAAGTGTGGTCGCTTCAGGGTAGATTTTCTGCAATATCCTCACACTTTCTTCGCAGGCTTCCCTGCGCTGGTTATAGGCAGAGTCCGCGAGGTTATGTTTTACTTTGGAGTTGACAAGTAGAAGGGAGTGCTCCCCGAAATCAGCCTCTACTTCAAAATGGGTATTGGTACGGCAATCCAGCAATAAGGCACGGTCTTTTACCCCAAATGCTGAGGCATAGGGATCCATGATGCCGCATTTCACCCCGGCAAAAAGATGTTCGGATTTCTGTGCGTATAATACGATTGACTTTTTAGTGACGGTCAATTTGAATACATCAGAAAGGGCTGTGCCTATAGCTACTGAGAGTGCGGCAGAAGATGATAACCCAGATGCGGGAATATTCCCTCCGAAGGCGAGATCAAATCCTTCCAGCTTATAGCCAGCCTGCTGAAACTGGGAGGTGACGCCCATAATATAGTTTGCCCAGTGATTTTTTTTAGGGGAAAAGGAATGGATGTCAAAAACAAACTCTTCTTCAAAATCAACAGAAAAAAGGCGACAGGAGGACAGACCGTTTTTCTGCATGCCCACCCAAATTCCCTGCTCTACTGCCGCTGGGAATACCAATCCTTCCTGATAGTCGGTATGTTCACCGATCAGATTGATCCTTCCCGGTGCGAAAGCCACTATGGGATTGTTGCCAAATAATTGGGTAAAGGATTGGGTGATTTTTTCTTTCATTTTTTAGTTGTTGTATCTGAATAGTCAAAGCTTTCCCATACAGGTTTGTCATTCTCACATGCTAACTGGCCAATTCTCCGGGGGAAGGGAGTAATTTAGAGGTAATTTATAGATCAAACCGATTTTGTCGATTGGCGTGGGAGCAAGGTAGTCTCTAAGACAATAGATATGGGATCGTCTGAAGCTTGTCCCTCCAACTGGTCAAGCAAATGGGTTGCCGCCAATTTTCCCATTTCATAGCCAGGCTGGGCGACAGTAGTGAGCGGTGGCTCCACCACTGCTGAAGCTGGGTTGTTGGTGAAACCTGCAAGAGCCATATCCTGTGGGACTTTGATTCCCAGCGATTTCCAGACGGCCAACAAGTCCAAAGCCACCGGATCTATCATACAAAAAACCGCATCAGGTCTATTCTCCATCTCTGTGATTTCCTTTGCTATCCTAATATTGCCCTGCTCGGTGAGATCACTTATTTTTATCAATTCTGCCTCCGGTGCTATTCCGAATTCACTTAATGCATGAAGGTATCCTTCTTTTCTTTTTTTGCTGATGTATAAATCCTCCGGACCTGAGACGTACATAATCCGTTTGCAGCCGGTCTCCAACATATGCTTGGTGACTTGGTAGGCACCTCCTTCATCATTGAAGGTGACTCGGGATACTGGAATATCCTCGTTTACCCTGTCAAACAGCAAGAAAGGGATCTCTCTGTTATAAAGATCCAGTAAGTGCTCATACTTGTTTGTTTCACGGCTTAAGGAGATCAGCAGACCGTCCACTTGCGAAGCGACTAAGGTTCTGATATTCGCTTTTTCCAATTCCAGCGTTTCGTTGGACTGGCAGATCATCACATTATAGCCTCGCTTGTTTGCATAATCCTGGATTCCGGAAATACAGGAGGCGAAAAAATGTGAGGTTATCTCCGGGACGATTACTCCCAGGGTATTGGTACGGCTGATCCTCAGGCTTTGTGCCAAAAGATTAGGCTGATAATTCATTTCCTTAGCCATCTCCACGATCCTTTTCTTAGTGTCAGGATGCAGCTCTGGAGAATCTTTCAGTGCCCTGGAAATTGTCGATACAGAAACTCCCAATTTCTTGGCGATTTCCTTCATCGTAACCTGATGTCCTTTTTTCATAAGATTTGACTTTTAAAAGCCACATGCCTGCCTGCGGAAGGCAGGCTCGATTTTATTTTGCTAAAATCAATTAACTATCACTTTAAATCCCTCCGAGTCTACCGATTCTAAGAGGGAAGATAAGCTTTTTACTCTTGGTAAACTGTAAATAAAACAGTTTCACCTACAGCTTGCAGAGTTCGGCGGTCTATGATGTCCATATTATCGGAATGCTTGTGATGGTATTGGCCAAAGCCATAATCCGGGGAAAACTCAATAATATTAATCATGGGGATTTTCGCATTTTCGTTTACAAAAGCATGATCATCGATGATTTCAGGAGAATCTTTATAAATGAAAAAGTCACCCTGACCGATTTCGGCAGCATTGTCCCATACCTTCTTCAGAATGCCAGATGCATACTGCCGGGAATAGCCTTCTCTATAGAATCTAGCGCCTTTGGCACCGACCAGATCCACCAGAATCCCGTAGTAAGCCGAATAATTGGGCTTGTGCTTGTTTTTAGACCAATGCTGAGAGCCTAGACACCACCAGAAATCCTGCTCTCTGTTTCTGGCTTCGGTGCCTTCAGGCTCTCCGTCGTCTTCACCGTCAAATAAGATGATATCTATTCCCACATCGGGTTTGAGTTCCTGTGTGCCTATCACCCGTGCGATTTCCACTAAAACACCGACGCCACTTCCACCGTCGTTGGCACCGTCTATGGGTTCGGCTATACGCTCAGTATCCTTGTCGGCTATTCTACGGGTATCGTAGTGTGCAGCCAAAAGTATCCTTTTGCTTGCCTCAGGATTGTAAGAAGCAATGATGTTGCTCAGGTTCCAGGTGAGGCCGTCGTAGGTTTTTGCCTGGAAATCCTGGGTTTCTACAGCAAAGCCATAGCCTTTAAATTTGGATATAAGCCAATTTTTAGTGGCTTTGTGCCCCTCAGTTTCCGGTACCCTAGGGCCAAAATCCACTTGCTTTTGCACAAAAGCGTAAGCAGAATCCGGGTTGAAAACAGGATAGGGCTTAGCCGGAGCTTTTTCTACGGTTTCATTTTTTTTCTCCGGACTACTACATGCCCCCGCTAGAAGCACTAAGCATATTAGCCAAAATCTATTCTTCATACGCCCAGTCAATTTTATCTTTCATGTCTTTTACTACAAATCCTATTGCTTTTAAGCCTGCTCTGATCTCATCGACTTTTGCATAATCCCTGGCTGTTTTAGCCTCAGCATAAAGCCGCAGGAGCAAGTCCAACATTTTATTCTGGTTGTCCGGCTTTTCTTCTACCAGTCCCAGAATATCCGAAACAAAGGTCTTAAAGGTGTCAATCAACTTATAGAAAGTGGCTTCACCGAAAACAGCAGACTTCAATTGCCCTGTGTACATGGAATTGATTTTCTTCAGCATATTGAAGAGATGGCCTATCGCCTGTGCGGTGTTGAAGTCATCGTCCATGGCACGGTAGGCGTTGGTGATCATCTGCTCCACCTGCTTGATCTGCTCCACATCAAGTAGCGTGTCATCGGCTTCAAATTGTAGGAGTTTGGCGATTCTTAGGCCATTGATCAGCTTTTTATAACCTTTTTGGGCAGCTTGTAGTGCTTCGTTGGAAAAATCCAGCGTAGATCTATAATGTGCCGTGAGGATGAAATACCTGATTGTCATCGGGCTGTAAGCCTGGTCGAGCAGTTTATGATTTCCAGTGAAAAGCTCCTGCAAGTTGATGAAATTGCCGAGAGACTTGCCCATCTTCTGACCGTTGATGGTGATCATATTATTATGCATCCAGTACTTGGCCGGATCCTGATGATTGCAGGCGTTTCCCTGGGCGATCTCACATTCATGATGGGGAAAAAGCAGGTCCATCCCTCCGCCGTGGATGTCAAATTGTTTGCCCAGATATTTGGAGCTCATGGCTGTACATTCCAGGTGCCAGCCGGGAAATCCTACTCCCCATGGGGAATCCCACTTCATCAGATGCTCTGGAGAAGCATTTTTCCATAGGGCAAAATCCACTGGGTTCCGCTTCTCATCCTGTCCGTCCAGTGTCCGGCTTCCGCTGAGAAGGTTTTCCAAATCTCTGCCTGAAAGCTTTCCGTAATTGCTGGTTTCGTTGTATTTCAGCACATCGAAATAGACAGAGCCATTGACTTCATAGGCTAATCCTTCTTTCAAAATAGCTTCTACCAATGCGATCTGCTCTGGGATATGACCGGTAGCGCGGGGCTCTATGCTAGGCTTCCAGGTATTCAGTAGCGCCATATCTCTATGGTAGCTGTCCGTATATTGCTGGGCAACTTCCATAGGTTCCAGCTGCTCTAGCTTGGCTTTTTTGGCGATTTTATCTTCTCCTTCGTCCGCATCTCCCTGCAAGTGCCCCACATCGGTGATATTTCGCACATAGCGAACCCGAAAACCCAGATGGGTCAGGTATCGATTTACCGTATCAAAAGTAATGGCAGGACGGGCATGGCCTAGGTGAGCATCTCCATAGACTGTCGGCCCGCAGACATACATGCCTACGAAAGGCGGATTTATGGGTTGAAACTCCTCTTTCTGGCGGGAAAGTGTATTGTATAGTTTGAGATTATGCGATTTCATAGAATGTATGAAGTACTAAGTACAAAGTACCAAGTACGGAATAAATCCGATTTTGATTCAGGCTGCAAAATAGGGGATTCGGACGGGGAAATGAAAGGGAATAGGAAATAGGTTTAAGACATATAATACGTTGGATAGTGTCCGGCTGTATGGTATGAGTCAAAAAAGAAGATAACTGAAGCTTTGGTTGGAAGGGTGGTCAGGATGACGGGACTTGTGGTCAAGATCGTCGGGCTCTACAGCGGCTTTCATTTCTTGTTGGTATGCTCTTTTTATAGGTTAATTTTCGAAGCAAACCAACCATGGGGATTAGATCATCAAAATACGGATTTGAAAGGGGGGATACGTTTTTTCCGCTCTAACTTCACCATTTCGATTAAAATTTTTGTGTGCCTTAGTTTTATCGGACATTTATCGGACATATTATGGGTTTATCGGACATTTATCGGGGAAAAACATACTTCGTTGATTTTTTTTCACCCCTTTTAATAAGTAGCTTTTTTTCAACCAAACCTAATAAATCTCTTCTTGCCGTTTTATCAGTTATATTATATCGAGCCACATATTCAGAGTTAACAATTTCTCCTTTTTCTTTAAAAAGTAAAAGAGCATTTAATTGCCGTTCGTTTAAGTCTAATGTCTCCAAATATTGTTGATTATAGATATCCTTCTTAAACTCCACCCAAAATCCGGAACTCCTGTAATAAAAAGATGGTTCAGGCAATTCCATTTCCAGACATTGTTCGGTCATCTTTGAAATTCCACGCCCCCAAGATTCAATGTAGCCGCTTCGGAATAGGGCTGTGGCAATATCCGGGTTATAGGGTTTGGATGAGTGTTTTTCCAAAAGGGTTTCAATAGTCCAATTTTCCGGTAATTGGCCTTCATTCCAAATCATTAGTTTGTCCTTGTAAACGCTGATTTGGATGGGAACACCACCTGAATAATCTTTATGGGCTATTGCATTTAACAAAGCTTCTCTGACGGCCTCCCGTGGGTATTCAAAAGTTTCGATACGGTGGATGCCTTCATAACTGATGTAGGCCTTGAAATACTTTGAGAATAGTATTTCCATCGTCTTCTCTATTTGTTCAAAGAGATTGCCGTGAAGAAAATCTCTACTGCATGGTAGCTGTACATGTAAAGGAAAAAACCTTCGAAAGCTTAAGTTCCGAAGGTCTTGAATCTTATCCTTTGAGGTTTAAGAAACCTCGAAGGATTTATTTTTTATGCGAGAAAAACCTTCGAGGAGATTTCTCCCTCGTACCTCAGTCAAAATGACGCCTCAAAGGTTGCTACTTTCTTAATGCTTAAAGTGCCGCACGCCTGTCATTACCATAGCGATGCCGTTTTCGTCACAATAGTCCACGCTCAACTGATCTTTGATAGATCCTCCCGGCTGTACTACCGCTGTGATCCCTGCCTTGTGGGCTATCTCCACACAGTCCGGGAAGGGGAAGAATGCATCTGATGCCATTACAGCTCCATTTAGGTCAAAGCCAAATGCTTTAGCTTTCTCAATTGCCTGAAGTAAGGCATCCACTCGGGAAGTCTGACCTACACCGCTAGAGAATAATTGGTTCCCGTTAGAAAGGATAATGGTGTTTGATTTGGTGTGTTTGCAGATTTTTGCTGCGAATACCAGCGCATTTTGTTCAGCTTCTGTTGGAGCTTTTTTGGTTGCTACGGTAAAGTCAGCTTTTGTTTCAGTAGCCAAATCCTTGTCCTGCTCGATCACGCCGTTCAGCAGAGTTTTGATCATTTTAGTGCCGGGAAGATCCATTTTTTGCTTCAGCAGAATTCTGTTTTTCTTGCCTTTCAATACTTCCAAAGCATCTTCTGTGAAATCCGGAGCGATCAACACTTCAAAAAATAAGGAATGCATTTCCTCAGCAGCTTCCTTATCTACAGTTTGGTTGGTAACTAAAACACCACCGAAAGCAGATGTTGTATCAGCCTCGAAGGCTTTTTGATACGCTTCTTTTACTGTAGAAGCCAAAGCTACTCCGCAGGCATTGGTATGCTTTAGGATGGCAAAAGCTGTCTCTCCTTTAAATTCAGCGATCAGGTTTACCGCAGCATCTACGTCCACCAGGTTGTTGTAGGAAAGTTCTTTTCCGTTCAACTGGTCAAAAAGTGCCTCCATGTCTCCGTAGAAGTGGGCATTTTGGTGCGGGTTTTCTCCGTAGCGAAGTGCCTTAGCTTTTGTTTCCGAAACTTTCAGCGCCGGAATATTTTCTTCTCTGTTGAAGTAGTTGAAAATATGGGTGTCGTAATTGGAAGACGCTTGAAATGCCTGAGCTGCAAAATAGCGACGGTCAGCAAGGGTAGTAGCTCCGTCTTGCTCAGAAAGTCTTTGCTCCAGTTCTGTGTACTGGTCTTTGGAGGCGATGATGGTAACGTCTTTGAAGTTCTTAGCCGCAGCACGGATCAAAGAAATTCCTCCGATATCGATTTTCTCAATAATATCTGCTTCAGAAGCTCCGGAAGCCACCGTTTCTTCAAATGGGTACAAGTCCACGATCACCAAATCAATGGCCGGAATATCATACTCTCCAGCCTGTGATACATCTCCATCATTGTCTCTTCTGTAGAGGATGCCTCCAAAAATCTTTGGGTGAAGGGTCTTTACCCGGCCTCCGAAGATGGAAGGGTAGCTGGTCAACTCTTCCACAGGAATTACTTCTGCTCCTTGCTCTTCGATAAACTTCTGGGTGCCACCGGTAGAGTAGATTTTCACACCATGTTTTTTCAGAAGGGCGATGATAGGTTCGAGGTTGTCTTTGTAATAGACAGAGATCAGGGCAGATTGAATTTTTTTTGTAGCCATTTGGGAATGGATTTGTTTTGTTTTTTGGAAAAGGCAAAGGTAGGGAAAAAGGCTGAAAAGGAGATCGAAGGCTGGGGATTTACAAGTTTGATTTTTAAGTTAATTGGATACAGTTTGCGATCAAATTACAAGTGGAAGCAGCATGAAATTCGGTGAAAATCATTTTTTCCTAGCGCTTGGGCTTACAATAGCAACTTTCCATCTCTGGCCTACTTGCCCCAGAGGATGACCTTTCCTATTACTTATGCCTTAAAATCCGGCTGATAAATGCCTGCATAATCTATTCATGGTGATCAGGTAAGGATGGCATGACATTTATTCATGGACTGCCTTATAGATTGCGTCCAGCAAACCGCCTTCTTGCTTGGTGTCATTGCCCAACTCCCAGAACATAATGCCTCCCAGCCCTTTTTCCATCGTATATCTGGTTTTCAGTGATACCGAAACTGTGTCGTCATAAGATACAAAAAGGCTATCAATGTCATTATACATATAAGGTGCTTTGGCCTGCTCGTCCCAATAGCGTTGGAAGCTTGCGTCAGATTCGTAGTTAGCCCGGATCTTACTGTAGGCTATCCATCCGATATGAAGACCACTGCTCAGCTGATAGAGCCCGTTGTTTACCGGAGGCACACCTTTCCATACTCTTCCGTAAAAAGCTCCTCCTATTACGATCTGTTTAGGATCTACCCCTTCCTGGAGTAAGAAGTCCACAATTTTCTCAGCTGAGCGCGGATCAGGGTCTGGGTTTTCTCCACTCGCATACAAGCTGTCCAAATGTGCCTGAAAAGGAGTGTCTTGGACATCAGTGCTCTTGACATCCCCCAGTGGTGTATGATGACCGGTATAAATAGATACTCCCGAAACCTGGTCATAGGTCATCACATTGGTATAATCTGCATACTTCATCACCTCATTCACTTCAATAAAATCATAGTAGCGTTTCCAACCAGCAGAGGCAAAAGTCAATACCTTGGGTGTTTCAAATTCATCCAGCATTTCGCGAAGACCTTTCATCAGCGCTGTGAAATTCTTTGTGTCTTCCGGGCGGGCCATGGTTCCTGCTCCCGAAATCCCCGGGTATTCCCAGTCCATATCCATCCCATCGAGGTTATATTTTGTGATGAATTCCGAAGCACTTTTAATGAATTTTGCTCTGCTTTCCGGTGTCAAAGCCATGTCAGAGAACCCATCAGCTCCCCAACCTCCGCAGGCAATCATTACCTTTAATTCAGGGTTTCGTTCTTTTTGCCTGACAAGTGCCTCCAGCTTAGGTCCTGCTGTATCTTCATTGCTGAATTTCATTTCCCCCTCGATCACATGTGTAAACGAGTAAATGATATGGGTCAGCTGTTCCACTGGGATTTTCTCCGGCTGATAATCCCGCTCGGCCACATAATAAGCCATAATAACAGGTTCAGGGTTTGTAGTTGATGATGCGTTACCTGATTGGTCGGTGCCTGGAGAAGTACAGCTCAGAAGCAGAATCAAGAGGAAATAATGTGAAAAGCTGAAAGTTTTCAAGATATGAGGGTTACTGGTTACTTGTAGAAATAATTTTAATAAGTCTAAGTTACTTAATTTAAAATATC
>CBFGUY010000118.1:0-12924 GCA_965651895.1 uncultured Algoriphagus sp.
TTTCAAAAATAGACTCCATTGTCCAAAACAGCGATTTTAATGGTGTCGTGCTTTTAACAGGGGGTAGTGAGACAGTTTTTCATAAGGCTAAAGGGTATTCCGATTTTGATGAGAAAGTCTTGATGGAAAAAGCTGACCAATTTGTTATAGGATCAATAAGTAAGCAAATAACGGCCGTCTTGGTGCTTCGGGAGTATGAAAAAGGAAACCTTAGCCTGAATGATAAAATCTCAACGTATCTGCCTTCTCTTGATCAAAGCTGGTCTGAAAGTGTAACGATTCATCACCTGCTGACACATACTCATGGGATAGTGGATGTAAACCAACCCTTGGAATTTGAGCCGGGAGCCCAATTCCAATATTCTCAGCTGGGCTATGAGCTGTTGGCAAGAATTCTAGAAAACATAACCGGGAATTCATTTGAAGAATTATCAACTCAACTTTTTTCGGAGTATGGTTTATCCAATACGTTTCATCCTGATAATAAGGGATACCAGTCTCTTGTGAAAGGATATGAAGAATCTGAAAATGCGACATTGGAATATGTGACAAACAGCTTGGATAATTATGTGGCCGCAGGTGCATTTATCTCAAATGCTGAAGATTTGAGTAAATGGAATCAGCTGCTTTATTCAGGTGGATTGGTAGGGAAAGAAACCCTGGAATTGATGAAAATGCGGTATGCGACAAGAATCCATCCCATTTTTGGACAAATAGAGTATGGTTACGGTTTACTTTTCAATATGGGGGAAGAAGATGTTCAAATTGGAGCTTTGGGATACGCACCCGGTTTTGCTTCTGCTTGTTACTATTATCCCAAATCTGATTTGAGTTTGCTGGTATTGGAAAACACGGCAAGACACTTGGATGATATCAAAAAGACTTTTAAAATACACACCCAATTAATGGAGGTAGTGAAGAATGAGAGCTTAACACTTAAAAATCCCGATAATTAAAATGAATCATTCCGTTGACTTTTTTTTCGATAAGGCCACTCAATGGCAGGAAGAGTACAGACAGTTGAGGACGCTGCTTCTTGACTGTGGTCTGACTGAAGAATTGAAATGGGGAGTGCCCTGCTATACTTTTCAAGGCAGCAATGTGGTGCTGATACATGGCTTTAAGGAATACTGTGCACTATTGTTTCATAAAGGTGCTTTGCTTCAGGATGCTGAGGGTATTTTGATCCAACAGACAGAGAATGTGCAGTCGGCACGTCAGATTAGATTTACCGACGTGAAGGAGATCGTAGAAGCGAAGTCTCTTTTGAAAAGCTATATATACGAGGCTGTTGAGGTGGAAAAAGAAGGTTTGAAAGTAGAATTGAAAAAGACAAAAGAGTACCCGGTGCCCGAAGAGTTTCAGGTGAAATTAGATGGAAATGCAGCGTTGAAAAGTGCTTTTGAGGCACTGACACCGGGGAGGCAGCGGGGCTATCTATTACATTTTTCCGCACCTAAGCAATCCAAAACCCGCGAGGCGAGAGTAGAAAAGCTTATCCCACAGATTCTCGACGGAAAGGGATTGAATGATTAGCCATCGTTCGGAGACACGATTTTCATATGTGACTGATTAGTTAGGTGATTTTCAATTGGGAAACGCTAAAAAAGCCACTTGAAGTTCTCCCAGCCTTTTGTATCCGGCTTCATTCATGTGGAGGGGGTCGGTATAATAGAGCTGTTTGTTGTAGATATTGTATCCTCCTAGCGTAAACTGGTCCAGGTATGGGATGCCGTGAAGTTGGCAGATTTTCTTTTGCATAGTTACATAGCTAGCCATCCCGTTATCTGCAAAAGGATTATATGCACCTCTGTCATTGAAGGCTTTGCTAGAAGTGAAAAAATAAATCTGTGCATTCGGGTTGATTTCATAAATTTTTTTGATGCAGTAGTTGATTCCACCGGCTTGAGTTACCAGTTTACTTTGGTCATATCCATCAAATTCTGTGTAGTCGGTATAGCTCCCCACTTCCCGCTTATTGGTGTAGTCATTGGTAGAAGCCCAAAGTATATAAATATCAAAAACTCCAGCTTCGCCCACTTGTTGCTGGAGGGATTTGCCCTGCAAAGAAGAAAAACCAGCTCCTCCAACACCGAAATTGGTAACTGTCATCCCCAATCGCTCTTCCCACATATTTTTGGCTAGGTCACTGGCAGGAATCACGGAGACGGAGCCTCCAAAAACAGCAACTGATTTGCCGTAATTATAGGAGGTTTTTAGTTCTTGCTGCGCAAAGACGTTGGTACACAGGAAAACAAGTGTGATGATAAGATGGTTTTTGAATTGCTTCATCGTGGGCGAGGAATTATCGTAAGCTGTTTTTTGAGAACTGATGAGTCTAGGGATTGTGCTGTTTCAGCAAGCTTGTCAACTGATAGAGAACAGGTTCATCTGTAATTGGCTAATTCATGCGCAGGCGTTGTCTTTTCCTGATGGACTGGGGTATTGAGTATGAATTAGACTGTGATTATTCTTTTTGGGCGAAATATTCATAGTCCAGAATTAGCCGATCAATGAACTCCAATGGTTTTGTCTCATAGCTGATCTGAAGTATTTTGCTTGTTTTATCCGCTAATTTGCTGATCAATTCAAAATCGTGGGATTTTAGGGCTTCCAGTCTGATTTTTTTGATCTGCATGATCTGAGAGTCGTTCAAATTGACCACTTGGGGATATTTTGGCTCGTGATCGGCTTTTACTTGGGTCAAGAGATCCTTCCGTTTTATAGCTTCTTGTTGTAGGGAAATAACCGTCGTCCCGGCCGCTATATCACCAAGTCTCTGGCCTTTTCCTCCCATCAAAATACTCAAGATTGCTATTCCCCCGGAACTGAGTGTGATATCCACGGGTCGGAGCAGCCATCGAATCAGGTAACTGCTGACTGTAGCCTTGGTTCCATCGAGCTGAACCACGCGGATCTCCATGGCAAACTTTCCAATCGACTGGCCATTCATGAATATCTCAAACAGCAGATGATACACCAGAAATGGTATAACAAACAAGGTAATCACGGCAACTGATCCGTCATCAACCTCCATAATACCAAAAGCGGTGATCGAAACCAAGACGATATAGATTCCCATGACAAAGCCATCGATCAATTGCGCCAATATTCTGGATCCCAAAGTTGCCGGACGCTGACTGATTTGGATATGCTGGGCAGTTTCGAAATAAAATCCTTCCATCTTCTATGTGATATGCTACGCATGAAGTAAAATTGTCAGGAAAAGTACCCATCTCTTGTCATATAATAAAATGATTTAATAGTTTTAGGTGTGTCTATTTACTTTTAATGAAGGAATCACTTTTTATCAAAAAAAATCAGACGAAGTGGAGCAGTTTTGAACAGCATTTAGCAAGTAAAACTGTGCTTCCCCCATCTGATTTAGCAGACTTGTATCTGGAGATTTCTGATGATCTCAATTATGCCCGGACCTTTTATCCGGAAGGAAAAGCCATGGTTTACCTCAATCACCTAGCATCCCAATATCACCGTGAAGTCTATCGTGACAAAAAGATGGGGGTCAAAGGAGTTCTGGATTTTTACACTAGGGATTTTCCATTGATGTTTTACAGATATCTTCCCCAGCTTGGGATTTCCTTCTTTGTATTTGCGCTTTTTGTGCTGATGGGAGCCTATTCTACCCAAACAGACATTTCTTTTGTTCGCTCTATTCTAGGAGACAGCTACGTCAACCACACGCTGGCCAATATCGACTCTGGAGATCCAATGGCCGTTTACAAGAAAATGAACCAAATGGATATGTTTATGGGGATCACCGTCAATAACATCCGGGTAGCCATCATCGCTTTTGTAGCGGGTATTTTCCTGGGAGTCGGTACATTGCTTGTATTGATGTACAATGGAGTGATGCTGGGTTCATTCCAATATTTCTTCCATGCCAAAGGCCTACTTTGGGAGTCAGCGCGTACGATCTGGATTCATGGTACGATAGAGATTTCAGTTATAGTCATTGCCGGGTGTGCCGGATTGGTTTTGGGAAATGGAATCCTTTTTCCGGGCACATTCAGCCGCTTGCACTCCTTCCGCCGAGGGATGAAAGATGGTTTGAAAATCCTCCTCAGTACGATCCCATTCTTTGTGATTGCGGGTTTTTTGGAATCTTTTGTCACCCGACTTACCCAAATGCCCGATGCACTCAGTATCCTCATCATATTGGGTTCTTTGGCCTTGATCGTGTTTTATTATGTTTATTTACCAGTCAAACTATTCAACAAGTCTAACATATGCAGCAGCCCTATCTCGAATTAAGAACAAAAAGGGAATTAGGAACTATTCTTTCGGATTCCTTTACCTTTATTAGAATCAACAAAACGCCTTTATGGAATGTTCTTTTAAAGACCTCTGGGGTTTTCTTTGTACTGACAGTGCTGCTGTCCGGGTTGTATCAGTACGCTTATACAGCATCCTATATGACTACCGATCCACTCTACTTTTTTGTAGTGCTGCTTCTCATGATGTTGGGTAGCGTACTTTTTTATGCTTCGGTGTCTTCTGGGGTTTATGCTTTTATGCAAAACTATATAGAGACCAAAGGAAATATACAGGAGGAAGTTATCATACAGAATGCCCGCACTAAAATTGGGCACTTAGTCCTACTCTCGATCATGTGCTATATGCTCATTGTTCTTGGATTTTTGTTTTTCATTATTCCAGGGATCTATTTTATGGTGCCAGTATTTATGGTTTTTCCGGTGTTTTGCTTTTTGGGAATAGGGAAAATAGACAGTATCCGTGCGGCATTCAAATTAGTTTCTGGTTACTGGTGGGTGACTTTCGGGACTATTTTGGTGTTATCCATTGTGATAGGGATGATTTCCTTTGTATTTCAACTTCCAGGAACAGTTTATTTAGGTGCCAAGACGTTCTTTTCGGTGGTTGAGGGAAATGAGGAACTCTCAGGGGACTTTATCTATTTGCTTCTGGCCACCTTAGGTTCTGCTGCGAGCAACCTGATTTCTATAGTTATGGTCGTTGCCTTTGGGTTGATCTATTTTGACCTGGATGAAGAAAAGAACAGAACCGGAATTAAGGCGAAACTCGAAGACCTTGGCTAGGATTGGACTGATTGCTCTTCTGCTTTTTTTATCCCAATACCGGATGGTGTTGGCTACGCCGGATATCCTGGAAGCCCAAGACAGCGTGGGGACAGGATTGGATTCGCCGGGTTTTGTCTATCACAAGGCTTGGTCATTTGAGGAAGGGTATGATGAGACCTACCTTTCTCAGCCGGAATACGCTTATGAGGAAATCCAGCAGGAGAAAAACTGGCTCCAACGTGCAAAGTTGTGGTTAACTAATGTATGGAACAGGTTTTTGGACAGAATCTTGGGTGGATCGGCTCTTTCTGTTTTTTGGCAGGTCTTTTTTCAATTAGCTCCTTATCTTTTGCTAGTAATGCTGATGAGTTTGCTTGTCTGGATCGCTATGAAATACAGTTCGGGCGGCAGCCAAGATGGTAAAGTCGGACTTTCTTCACTGAGCGCTGACGAAGTACTGCTTAAAAGCGACAATTTAAACGCACTCGTGGAAGAGGCATTGAGAAATCAGGACTTCCGGCTGGCTTTGCGGTACCGTTACCTCTCGGTACTACAGCTCCTTATCCGGCGCAAGCTGATCGTGTGGAAATCCTCCAAGACTAATTTTGACTACCAAAAGGAACTGCGGGAAACCCCATTTCTTGGGCCTTTCACCGAAGTTACCAGAATCTATAACTTCGTTTGGTATGGGCATTTTGACTTGGATGCCACTACTTATGGAGAGTTGGAAGGAACTTTTAACCATCTAGACCAGCTGTCATGAGCCAAGGCCAAAAGATTCTGGTGACCCTGCTCTCCTTACTGATTTTGGGAGTGCTTTTTCTGATTCACTCCAGCCCGCCTGCTGTGGACTGGTCGCCCAGTTATGAGCAAAATGATAGCCGTCCCTTGGGGTCTAAAGTGTTCTATGACTTGGTGAAAAAGGAATCGGGAGATTGGAGAGGGATCCATACACCGCCATTCGAGGCGATTGGAGAAGTACCTGAAGTGGCTACATATGTGATTATTAATCAGTATTTTTCTACTGATCCCGATGAGTGTGAGCTATTGTTGGCTTGGGTGCGCAGTGGAGGTCATTTGTTTGTGTCCTCCTCCAGCATATCTTCTGTGCTATTGGATAGCCTTGGATTGAGTGAGGATATTTTTCCCGAAAATTTTGAAGCTGAGCGAGTATTTGACTTGAGTCTGGAAGATCCAATGACCTTGTCCCAATCCATTACCTACGATCAGTTCCACTTTGGGGAGTATTTCAAATGGGGAGATTCCGTGCAGGTGCAAACATTGGGAAAGATCCAGGCCAACAGCAGTCTGGACACGGTAGGGGCACAGCCAAATTTCATCCAAGTCAGGGAAGGAAAAGGACTTGTCACACTGCATGCTTTTCCGGAGGCATTTTCCAATTATTTTCTTTTGGACAACACCAATAAATCTTATACAGAACAGGTATTGGGAACTTGGGATCTGAACTATCCAGTTCTGCTGGATCACTACATCAAAGAAGGCAAGGTCGCCTATTCCTCCCCCTTGTATTTAGTGTTGGGTAATCCATACCTGAAAGCTGCTTATTTTACCTGTTGGATTCTATTGGTCCTGTGGGTGGTGTTTGAAGGGAAACGTAAGCAAAAGGCCATTCGGGTCATCACATCGCCCCAAAACCAATCGCTGGAATTTGCTAAGACGATCTCCTCCATTTACCTCAATAGCAAGGATATGACTGAGCTGGGGCAGCTCCAACTTAAGTTGTTCTGGGATTATTGCAGAAGGACATTCCACTTACAGACAGGAGGGAGTAAGGAAGAAATAGCACTTTCATTGGCAAACAAAAGCGGGGTTCACTTGGATGAAACCCTGGCTTTGGTAAACCAACTGAACGCCCTAGAAGCGAAAGCGCAGCTGAACGCTGAGGATATTCAGCAACTGTATCAATTAATCGAAGACTTTAAATCAAAACAACAGCATGGAAGAAACCTCCAACCCGCAGGATAGCGGCATGCCCTTCGGGAACCGCCTACCGGTGGAACATATCGCAGAGGGAATAGAGAAAGTCCGTCGGGAAATCAAAAAAACAATCGTTGGGCAGGATGAAATGATTGAACTCATGATCGTGGCACTGCTCAGTAAAGGACATATCCTGCTAGAAGGTGTTCCCGGAATTGCAAAAACCCTTACAAGTAAATTGTTTGCAAAGTCAGTAAATACCGGATTTAGCCGGATTCAGTTTACTCCTGATCTGATGCCGGCGGACGTTTTGGGTACCTCTATTTTTAAGGGAGGGGAATTTGAGTTCAGAAAAGGACCTATCTTCTCCAATATAGTTTTGATTGACGAGATCAACCGTGCTCCGGCCAAGACCCAGTCGGCGATGTTTGAAGTGATGGAAGAACGACAGGTGACAATGGATGGACATACTTACCCGATGGCTACTCCCTTTATGGTTTTGGCTACACAGAATCCCATTGACTCCGAAGGGACCTACCGCTTGCCTGAGGCACAAATGGATAGATTTCTGTTCAAAATCCACCTTGGATTGCCCAATCTGGAGGAAGAAATTTTGATCCTCAAAAACAGAGGCTCCGAAACAGAAAGTGAACCGAACGTAACTCCTGCAATTTCAGGAGAGGAGGTTTTGAGGTTTCAGGAATGGACTTCTGCCGTAAGGGTTGAAGAAAAGCTGCTCCACTACATCGCCACTATGGTGGTCAAAACAAGAAATCATCCCAGCCTGTATGCAGGTGCTTCACCGAGAGCTTCTTTGGCGATCTTTCGTGCGTCCCAAGCGATGGCTGCGATGGATGGGAGGGACTTTGTCATTCCTGAGGACATCAAAAGAGCCGCTATCCCAGCCATGCGACATCGGATCATCCTCAATCCGGAGAAGGAAATGGAAGGCATTTCCCCTGATTTGATTTTGGAAGGAATCATTCAATCCATAGAAATCCCCCGCTGATTTGTTCACGTTGTTTAAACAGTTGTTTCTGGGAAAAAGGCTATATGCAGGACTGGCGATAGTAGCCGTGGTCTTCTTTTTGTCCTATTGGTTTTGGGTGCTTTACCCCATTGCCCTATTTTTTGTAGCCATGCTGTTGGTACTGTTTGTGGTCGATTTTTTATTGATTTTTGGGAAAAAGGCGGGGATCACAGCCAATAGAAAGCTTCCGGAGAAATTCTCCAACAGTGATGAAAACGAAGTGGAAATCACCATCGCCAATCAGTACCGCTTTCCTGTCCGCCTGTTTGTGTTGGACGAAATACCGGAACAGTTTCAAAAAAGAGACTTTGGGTATTATGCAAGCTTGGCTTCAGACGAAACCCGGACGAGTTCTTATGTCCTCACTCCAAAACAGCGTGGAGAATACCGATTCGGGAGTCTCCACTTGGTTGCTTATGGGCCTTTGGGGCTGGTTGCAAAACGCTACAGTTTCGATGACGGCAAAATGGTCAAGGTATATCCCTCCTTTTTGCAAATGAGGAAATACGAGTTTTTGGCATTCAATGCACTGAAGCGGGAGCATGGTCTCAAAAAGCTTCGGAAGTTTGGACAAAGCAGGGAATTCGAGCAAATCAAGCCTTACGTCACCGGAGATAGCCTTCGCAATCTCAATTGGAAGGCCGCTGCCAAATCGGGGAAATTGATGACCAATCACTATCAGGAAGAAAAAGCTCAGCCGGTGTACTCCATCATTGACTTAGGACGGGTGATGAAAATGCCCTTCGATGGACTCAGTTTGCTGGACTATGCGGTCAACAGTAGTTTGGTTTTTACCAACATAGCGCTTAAAAACGGGGATAAAGCGGGTTTGGCTACTTTTTCAGATCAGATAGGCCCCACCTGTGAAGCCTATCACCGGCCTACCCAGCTCCTGACTGTGATGGAATTGCTGTATAATATCAAGACGGGTTTTCCCGAATCGGATTTTGGCAAGCTGTACAGTTGGGCAAGGAAAAAACTGGGGCAAAAATGCTTGCTGATGATTTATACCAATTTTGAGCATGCGGGAGCCATGAGGCGGCAATTGCCATTTCTGAAAGCCCTAGCCAAGCATCATTTGGTTCTAGTAGTGATTTTTGAGAATCACTTGCTGGAGGATTTTTCTCACCAGCCTGCCGGATCTCTTTCGGGAATTGCGGAAAAAACCATCGCTGCCAAGTTTGTTTATGACAAAAGACTTATTGCCAAGGAACTGAATCGGCATGGAATTCAGACGATCCTCTGTGCTCCACAAGATCTGAGCATGCAGACCGTCAATAAATACATGGAGATAAAAGCCAAAGGGTTGATTTGAAAATCCGGTTTTAGGTGGTTTTATGCCCCGCTTTTATTATTTTATTGCCTCAACCCCAATAACCTATGCGCATTCCATCTAAGTCTCTTCTAGTGGCAATCTTTCTGACGCTGATATTTTTCTCATGCCAACCTACCAAAACAGAAACGGTCACAGAAACTCTTGGAGAGTCCAAAAAGCCAAGGACAATAGTCACTACCGATGGAGAGATTGATGATGTGGATTCTTTTATCCGCATGCTGCTTTATGCCAATGAGTTTCAGATCGAAGGCTTGATTTATTCCTCGTCCATGTGGCATTACAAAGGCGATGGGAAAGGGACGCTTTTCACTTCGGAGATGGAAATGACCAAAAATATATATGGAGCAATTCCTGATTTGCGCTGGCCGGGGGTGGAATGGATGAATCCGCTTTTGGATTCGTATGAAGAAGTTTACCCAAAGTTAAGTCAGCATGCCGATGGTTTTCCTACAGCTGATTATCTGAGAAGCCTGGTGAAAGTAGGCAATATTGATTTTGAAGGAGAGATGGAGGAGGATACGGAAGGTTCGGACTTTATCAAAGAAAAACTGCTTGATGATGATATGGAGCCGCTTTACTTGCAGGTTTGGGGTGGTACGAATACTATTGCACGTGCTTTAAAATCCATTGAGGATGAGTACAAAGACACCGACGAATGGGAAAGTGTTTACAAGAAAGTGATAGACAAAGCCATACTGTATGCGATACTGGATCAGGATGCTACCTACAGAAAATACATTGCTCCCAACTGGCCTGATCTGAAGATTTTCTATAATTCCAACCAGTTTTGGTGCTTTGCTTATCCGTGGAAAAGTGCAGTGCCTGAGCAACAGCATTATCTCTTTGAAGGTGGATTTATGGGGAATGAAATCATCAACAACCACGGGCCATTGTTAAAGCAATATTACAGTTATGGTGATGGGCAAAAGCAGGAAGGTGACGACGAGCATATTCATGGAGATTCCACCAAACTGGAAAATGCACAATGGGGGACTTTTGGGGTATATGATTTTATTTCCGAAGGAGATTCTCCTGCATACCTTCATCTCATTGATGTGGGTTTGGATAATCTGATGCATCCTGAATGGGGTGGTTGGGGTGGTCGACTCGTTCAGTCATCAGAGCAGCCTAACCGATGGGAAGACGGGAAACATGTCATGGATTTCAATCCTTTTACAGATACCCTAGACGCTACTTATCCCCAGATTCGCTGGGTGGAGGCAATTCAGGAGGACTTTGCAGCACGGGCAGATTGGTGTGTGATGGATTATGCAGATGCAAACCATCCTCCTGTGGTGAAAGCGGTCGGAACGCACTCGCCTTCGGCAAAGGCAGGAGAGCGTTTAACCCTTTCTGTGGAAACTTCCGATCCGGACGGAGATACGTTGGAAACCAAATTTTGGGTATATAAGGAAGTAGGAACCTACTCAGGTGAAGTGAAACTAATGGCAGAAGGGAATAATCTTCAGGTTCAGCTAGATCCAAGCACAAAAGGCCAACTTCACATAATCGCCGAAGTCAAAGACAATGGAGCACATCCAATGACAAGGTATCAGAGGTTTGTTGTTGAGGTTAATTGAAAGAATGGGAAATTCTGGCACAATTTCGGAAAATCAGCGTATGCAATTACTTCCTCTTTAATGCCTCCCCTTCAAACTTAACGCCTTCCCAGCCTGACTGCATAAAATTCCTGATATTTTGATGATCTGTTCCGTCGGGATGTTGTAAGACGTCTTTTCGGTAATAGTCCCCAAAAAGTGACAATGTCTCTATCGGAGTTAAGTCATGGAGTTTTGCAAAGGAAAAAACCTTGCAGCTGCCGTTGTTTTGACCTGCTTCGTTTACTGTCGTTCCATTCAAAAACCGGGTGGGAGTGAAGTAGAAGTGTTCGTCTATGTAAGCAATCACGTCTGTAAATGAAATGGTGCCAGGAGAGTTTTTAATCTGTTCTAAAAGAGTCATAAGATTTAAATTTCTCCGCAAGATGATGAATTTTCAGAAAATACCATTTCAGCTATTCTCTTAACCATGCCCATCTCTTCGCCCAGTCCATTAAAACCTCGTTTCTCCATTTCAGGATGGTTTTGCCTCCCTGAAGCTTGCCGTCATAGTTTTTCGGATCTTGAGAATCACTGTACCACTGGTCTCCCAAGTGGTAGTCATCTGGATTTTCCTGGCCTGGCCACAGGTTGCTGACGACTAATCGACCTTCTCCTTCGGGAAAGTCAGCTATTTCGGAAGTGAATCGGAGCGTCAGAACCTCAGCTTGTTTTGGAGCGTAGCGAAGGGCGTAATTTCCCTCTCCAAGGTAATATCCCGGCCAAACTTGAGATGATTTTCCATAGGGAACTTCCAATTGAAAAACCGCAGAATCTGTTGGAACATCGATTTTTGGCCCTTTGAATCGAAATTCCGCCACTGTACAAAAAGCAACCGTATCTTTCTGCGTAGGAATTCGGTCAAAAGTTACCCGGGCACTTCTGGGGATTTTCTCGAAGCTTCCTCCCCAGCTTTCACCTGAAGGATCACTTGGAATGCCATTCAGTACATATAGTAAAGAAGGCGTGTCACCCATTTTGATCTCTCCATCATAATAGTTTTTGAAATCCGCTCCCAGATAGCCGGCTCGGTCGATGTGTTTTTCATAATAATTTGTAGTCTTGACCACATCTGGGAGCTGATTGTTTGAGAAAAAGCCGTAATAGCTGGAATTCACCTCAATCATGCGAAGGTCAGGGAAATTCTGGGCGATGTAAGCATAGCTGTTTGCACTCCATTTTTTGTTAGGGCCGCCGATCCAGTAAACCCAGATGTTTGCCTGGATTTCCGGCGCATCGTGAAGTGCCTGTGCCAAATCCTCCAAGCCTCCCCACACCAAAACCCATAGAGGCCTGGAGTCTTCCTTTTTTGCGCAGCGAATTATCCAATCGGAACCCTCAGTGGAATCTGTGTATCCAGCATAGGGAGCACCTCCTTTGCGTCCTTGCTTGGTGATGGATTTGAGAAAAGCAGGCTTTGCAAAGCCGGATTGATGTTTTTCAAGTTTAGGAAGATCCTTTTCATATAGGTCAATCATCCTGAAAATCTCTGACGTGGATCCACTGCCATAGGAAGGAGATGAGACTAAGCCTTCCAGATCTACTTGGTCGCTGTACATCAGTAAATGACTTAAACTTTGATTGTCATCTGGATCTGTGCCCCCTATATCTGTGCTGATTAATATTCTGGGTTTTTCTGGTGGTTTTTGTTGAGAGAAGGAGAGAATAGGAGACAAAAGCAGAAATATGAACAATCTTTTCATCTGTTTACAATTTGATTTTCAATGATCGGACGGAATGCCCTAAATGATCATTCCTCTGTGTGCGAAGCTTTTCTCACGGGCATTTCAAGTGTTTATATTTTTCTTTCAGAATCTCGCAGGATTTATTATCGTACCCACGAAAGCTAGAGCGCACTTGAGAATAGCTATAGAATTGAAGTTTTAACGTTTTAAATCTTTTAGAAAATTGAGTCAAAAGGAACTCAAGTATCCATGCCCGAATTGTCGTTAACTGCCAACT
>CBFGUY010000119.1:0-12907 GCA_965651895.1 uncultured Algoriphagus sp.
ATTTGTGATCAGCCCAGTAAAATATGTTGGCCATAAAGCGTGTAGCCCCAGTGCAAAAGGAGCAGAATACATCACTTACAAACTAAGTATTTGACCCTGGGGAAATGAAAGAGGATGTGAGGGGAATAAAAAGCTGATATATACAATTTTCCACATAACGGTACCGAATACATCCTCAGCTTTTAGGGTTGATCCATTACAAATCCCGAACAGCTGACAGCTCTATAAGGGGGGATTCCAATTTCTGGCTAACCGTGAAAAAGCCAGTCCAAATTAATTTCGGACTGGCTCTTGAAGTTTCTAGTGTAATCTATTAATCTGCTAAAGGATCAAATGTACCAGGCCCGTTCATGCTGTCCCATCCTTTAGTCTGTTCCAAATAAGGAGATGCATTCATAACTTCTTGATTTAGGCCACTGAAATAATATTCCGGATACCAGCTAAACACCCAATCGTTATTGGTAGGATCCAGATCATCCTTTAGAACAATTCTGAAGTAATTTTCATATAAATAATCCAGGTATTCCTCTTCTGTTTCTATACCTTCAGGATATTCTCCCGGTGTACGATTTTCAAGAATTGCTTCTCCTCCATTTCTGCTGATCAAGGGATCATCAGATCCAATGTATAGCTCTGGCTTAACAATGACAAAGATACCTTGGCGTCTCATCCCATTAATAGGTTCCATTCCCAGTCTTTGTGTGGTACCATACGTATCATCCAGTAAAAGCCACCTTCTCAAATCCCAATATCTTCTCCCTTCGTAAGCAAATTCCACTTTTCTTTCATTCAGCACGGCTGCAAACGCCTGATCTCTACTATGCCCAGTGCCCAAACCAAAGCTACCGTCCAGATTTTGGATACCTGCTCTTTCCCTGATTTCCATGATAGCACTTAAGCCTTCCTGTATATTGCCTATACCTATAGCCGCTTCGGCCAGATCCAATACAACTTCAGCAAAGCGGATTTCCATGACAGCCAAGCCGCTCAGCGCGAAATTGTCCTCGTCAGTTGCGTTTGGATCTGTCGCCTTTCGGAGATAGATCCCACTTGAATTGGGGTTTTGTTCGGTGGACTCTAAAGTATAGGATGATTCATCTCCACTTTTTGCCCATCTGTAATTCCACAGTCTATAATCAGAATTTTGTCTATAAGGCCATTTTGCACCATTGAAAACAAATGTTTTGTAAAATCTTGGATCTCTATCTTTGTAAAATTTGGCAGGATCATATTCATATACTGAAGACTCTCCTGGTGTTTTACCATCAGCCATAGGGAAGGCATCTAACATTTGCTTAGTGGGCGACATCTGTCCACCTCCATTGATTTCTCTTGGACGGCAGGCCCTTTCCCACCCGTTATTTTTTCTGGTCTGATCAGAAGTCCTATCGTTGAATCCATATATCATTACAGCCTCAGGGTTGTCCACTTTTTGTAGCCACATTTTTTCCCAGGCCTCCCCAGTCTCCAAATCTCCGGCACTGAACAGACCGAACCCATTGGATTCCAAAATACTGCGTGCATTCTGAGCTGTGGTATAGGCTTCTTGCCATCTGGACACATCGTCTCCTCTATTGAACAATGGACTAGCCCAGGCAATCATAACCCTGCTTTTGAAGGCAGCAGCAGCCCCACTGGTAATCCTTCCCCAGCTGGAAGAAGGCCATCTTCCCGGCAACAATTCAATTGCCTTGTCCAAATCAGCTTTAATCTGATCAATGCATTCTGTGGTGGAGCTTCTTGGCACCTGGTTTTCTTCAGGATCACCCTGAATTGGATTTTGGGCTTTCAAAACAATAGGGACACCACCATAAATCTTCACTAAATCCCAATATTGCCACGCTCTCCAGAAATACATTTGCCCTTTTAGCTCATTAATGAGTTGCTCAGGAAGTCCACCTTCATCAATATTTTCCAAGAAAAGGTTGATCTGTCTCATTCGAGTCCATGTATTGTTCTGAATGCTTCCACCCATCCGGTTCCCGAAATACTCCAGGGCGTGATTTTGGGTAAATGAAACATGAGAATAGGGCTGATTGAGTGCACTCCCACCCGGTAATTCATCTGTATTTTTAGAGAATTCAAATCCTCCATATAGATCCCAAATTAGATTTCTGCCATTATTTGCTGGGGAGAATAACCCATATACATAATCCACATAAGCCGTGGCCATAGCCGGATCTTGGAAGACCTCTTCATTCATTCCTGTCAGGTCTCTTTTTTCTTCCAAAAAATCATCGTTACACGAGCAGAGCACCAAAAACAGCAGGGCTAGCCTCCATATATTTTTATAATTTTTCATATCTATAGAATATTTTAGATTTTCGATTAACTTAAAAGCTTAGATTCAAACCAAGAGAGAAAGTTCTCAGCTGTGGGTAGCTATCCCATGAACCACCTAGAGGATTTTTATAACCAAATGGATTATAAAAGTTTAAAGGATTGAGTACTGTCATATACACCCTGGCATTACTCATTTTAAGCTTTTCAGAAACATGCTGAGGTATAGTATAGCTCACATTGATGTTTCTAATAAAGAATCTAAAACTGTCAACTCTCCAGAATTCCGACCGCGGCTTCAAGCTGATATCTTCCCAACGAGGATTAGGGAAGTTCCCATTAGGGTTTAGCTCTGGGTCATAAATATCTGCCCAATAAGCAGGCATACTTTGATAAGTTCTGCTGATATTCTGATGCATTGGCTTTCTGGCATCGTATTCAGACCAGCCTCCCCAAGAGGTAGAAAGCACTGCGTTGAGTCGAATGCCTTTATATCCCAGTTTGATAGTGGAACTGATTCCCTGTGCGCTGTTTGGCTTTTCTAATTGAATCTGATCATTGTCATCTATAATGCCATCAGGTTCTGCAAATGTACCATCAGCTTGTAGAGGACCTCTTATATCCCTGTAGTACAACATTCCAGGCTGAAGTTGATCTACCGGTGTACCAAATACCGAAGTTATATCATACTGTTCAACGTATCTGTCAATATCATATTGGGTTTTGAACATGCCCAGATAATCCAAACCCCAGACTCCAGGGTCACTTGGCTCTCCAGGTCTTGGATTCCAAGGATATAAAATATCCACATCGTTAAAGTTGCCTGTAACCACTTTATTATTGCCTCTGCCATATCGTAAATCAATCCCATAATCGAAGGCTCCTAACTGATCTCTCCAGCCTATCCCCAATTCAAAACCATATCGGTGAAATTCCATATGGTTTTCCTCGGCGACGGTGCCCCCTACTGTGACAGGTACATTTCCGGTTACCTGTATAAGTTTGTCTGTTTCCTTGTTGTAGTATAGCTCCACAACTGTAGAAAGTCTTCCATCCAGAAAGTTGGCATCAATACCCAGGTTATTTTGAAAATCCTGACTCCAGGTAGCAGCTCTGTTTGGGGATGCTTCCATTTTCATTCCTGTAGAAGCCTCGCTGTTATCACCAAAAACAGCTCCTTTTCCATTTTGGAATGTGTATCGTTGTCTCCATTGCCAAGCTCCCATTTCATCCCTTCCCAATACTCCTAAGGAATGTCTGATTTTCAGAAAATCAATCCACGAGGAATTAAAGAAATTTTCATTTGAGATTATCCAACCTGCGGATACGGAGTAAAACTTACCCCAATAGTTTTCAGGGGCGAATTTGGTAGAGGCATCGGAACGAAACAGGAATTCTGCCAAGTATTTCTCTCCATAGCTATAATTAGCTCTTCCTACATATCCTAAAGAACCCGATTCCTTGCCTGTGGTTCTACCATCAATTTGACCAAAGGCAGTACTAAACTGGCCATTGGTAAAGTCTGTTGGTTCTTCTTTCCATACATCCTCCTGCGAGGATTCTGCTTCTGCTTTTTCAATACTGAACAGTGCACTTATAGTATGCTTTCCAAAACTTCTGCCATAATTCAATGTAAAGTTGGTCTGGGTAGAGAGAAAATTGCTATTAGAATAATAAAGCCGATCGCCATTCTTGTACTCGCTGCTTGATAACACTTCCGCACCATCATAGATGTGCTGGTTTTGGCCTAATCTATCAAACTCATATAGCCTATATCGGGTACCCACTTGGGTTCCACGGTTGCTGCCCATATTTCTACCATAGGCAATTCTAGCTTTTAGCCCTTCTAAAAACGGTACCTCATACTCCGCATAGACATTCACGCTCATATTCATGTCACGGGTTGTAGCCAGGTTATTTAATTTCTGGATTTCATAATAATGATACTGGGACAATGATGCCGTACCAGGGATTCTGACTGGAAGATCATCTATGTAGGCAGGCACATACCTAGGTGTCAGCAGTAAATTTTTGTAATCGTTTTCATCATTCTCACCTCCTATTTTGTTAAACGTCTTTTCTTGATCAGTATAATAACCGGCCAATTGTACCCCGGCCTTTAAATTATTCATAACATCTATGTCTGCCCCAGCCCTAAAATTCCACCTGTCATAGTCCAAGGTGCTTAGATTACCTTCCTGTGTAAAATAAGAAACACTGGCAAAATAGCTGGACTTGTCATTCCCACCGCTCACGTTGAGGTTATGCCGCATAGTCGTTGCCGAAGACCAGGCATCTTCTAACCAATCATAATCACGTGTTCTAAAATGGTCAAGCTCATCTTGGGAAAAAAATCGGTCAGGGTTATTTGTAGGATCTACATTATAACCATACGGTCCGTTTAGGATATTATAATATTGACCAAATTCATGTGCACTGAGCATTTTGGTACGGTAGGCTTCATCATTTATCCCCATAGAGCCACTGTAACTGAACCTGGGCTTACCATCCTTACCTCTTTTAGTAGTTACGATCACTGCCCCACTTGCGCCTCTTGATCCATAGATCGCCGCTGAGGCATCTTTCAAAAAAGAAATACTTTCGATCTCTGCAGGATCAAGGGTGTTGAAACGAGTTTGATCGTTACTTCCATCTGCTGCGATCTGTATCACGCCATCAATTACATAGAGCGGGACTATACCGTTCCCGTTTTTTGCAAATGTATCCGCACCTCGGATCCTGATGGAAGCCTGGGATCCAGGACGATTACCTCCCCCTCCTACGCCAACGCCTAAGACTCTTCCCGCTAGGGCAGTAGAAATATCACCTGTAGGCAGATCCTCAAATTCAGTTGGGTCTATGGTTTCTACTGCACCTGTTAAGTGGGTTTTCTTGACTTCACCATACCCAACCACTACAACCTCCTCCAGTGCGTTGTCATCTATTTCTAATATGATCTCGTAGCTGGTTTTATTGGGAAGTACTTTGACTTTTTTAGTGATAAAGCCAATATATGAAACTATAATAGCCCCATTTTCTGGTGCATCTATAGTAAACTCACCATTTAATCCAGTAGCTGTACCTATTTCACTTCCTTCTACCAAAACTGTTGCTCCAGGCAAAGGTTCTCCTTCCTCATCGTAAACTTTCCCTGTGATGGAGACATCAACTTCAATGATGTTTGACTGATCTGCGGGAAGCTGCTTGACACTGATCCGCTTATTCACCTGCTGGAAGGATAACTGGTGGGAGGCGGAAAGTTTTAATAATATATCCTCTAGTGATTCATTGTCGCTCTTCAGGCTAACAGTCCTTTGGGTATCCACATATTTAGTATCATACACAAATGAAAATTCTGTTTTCTCATTGAGTATTGAAAACACTTCCGAAAGGCTTGCATTTTCAACTTCAATATTCACAAAGACCTCCTTTAGGCTCTTTGTCTGGGCTGTTAAATCAGCTGCAAATAATATGGGAAGACAGCAAAGCTGCAATAAAAACCCATACAGATAGTATCTACCTATCTTTTTTGAATAGTAAAAGATTTCTTTCATAGTTATTAGGTTGTTTTGGTTTATTTCAGTTCCGTGTATAGGCCTTCATCTTTATGTACATCACACAAATGATAACCTAGATAGTCAATCACTTACCCTACTTCATCTCTATCATTACTTTCTTATCATTGATCTGGAATTCAAAGGATGAAGTATAAGCGATACTCCTCAGTACATTCTCAAGGTTTTCCTTACTGAATTCCCCTGATACTTTATTTTTACTGGTTTCATTTCCCAAAACAGTGATCTCCACTCCATACCAGCGCTCCAAAATCTCTACAACATCCTGAAATGGGGTTTCGTCAAAATGCAAAATGCCTTTGGTCCACAAGAGTGCCTTTTCAGGATCAAAAAGCCCCTTATTCAAATCCTGATTGCTCCACACAGCTTCCTCTCCAGGTGTCAGGAAAATAGTATTGGGAAGGGATTCTTCTTCGATCTGCTGCGCTACCGACACTTTTCCAGTGAACAATTTCACCTCTTCCTTACTCTTATCCGGAAAGGAACTGATGGTAAATGATGTGCCGAGGGCGATTATGCGCAGGTTCTTACTTTGCACACGGAATGGCAATAAACTGTCAGGGCTTACTTCAAAGTATGCCTCCCCTGTCAAGTCCAACTCTCTATGTAGCTCCCCAAAACCGCTTTTATAAGTCAATTTGCTATCCGAATTCATAGTAACTATACTACCATCCGGCAATTGGATTCTCTTCTTCTCTCCTTTCTCAGCAACTTTTGTCACCCATTGTTCCTCTGGGACTTCGCTCAGGGATTTTGGAGTCTCCATAAACAGTGAGCCTGCCTGATGAACCATAAATGCACCAATTCCGGAAATAATCAGAATCATGGCTATCCTCAGAGAAGGAAAGGAAAGCAAAGTCCGAACTGGTTTTGTTTCTTCTGTTAGGATGACCTTATCAGGCACTTGGGGTTCACTACTGTCCGAACTGCCTATGTCTTCCATATTTGAAACTATAGCGTCCCAAATCCTATCCTCCGATTCCTCTTCTATTTCCGGAGTATTTCCTTCCATTGCCCACACCAGTTCCTTAGCTTCATGCAATACATCCGCCTTGTCAGGATTTGCTTTAAGCCAAGCATCCCAGTAGAGGCTCCGAATTTCTTTTTCATGGATAACCCAGTGTCTGAAGGAGCTGTCAGCCAAAAAGTCTTCTATATTTTCAAATTGCTTTTCCAAGTCTATTTCATTTATAAATAGAAGGGTAGCAACCCATTATAATCTCATCGGTACCTGATAAGATTTAAAAAAAAAATTGTACTTATCCATCTGTGGCTGTTGGGACAAGAAATTTCAAAAGCAAAAAAAACGGTGTGGAACTGTACTTTCTTAAAGGTCAAACCCTAAAAAAATTCACGGAAGCATCAAATGCCAGCCTTTTCTCATTTTACATTCAAAATCAATTTTTCTTTTTTCAGGATTGATTTCAAAGACTTCATTGCCTTCATCATAAGATTATAAAGAGAAGCTACTTGCATGTCCAAAGCTATGGCTATCTCTTCATAACTCAATTCCACGAAATATTTGAGATAAATCGCTTCCCGCTGCCTGGAAGTCAATTGTCTGATAGCTTCATGGAGCTCATTGTCGGCTTGGTAAATTTCTTGATTTTGAAAATTCAGTTCCATATGCGACAACTGCACAAAATAATCATCGGAACAACCTTCCAGACCTTCGATCTTTCTTTCCGCAGATAATCTCCTGATCAATTCTCTTCTGAATGCAGTGACCGCATATGATTTAATGGATTTTTCAATTTTTGCTCTATCACGGGTATTCCACAAGCCTATGAATATATCCTGGATCACATCCTCTATCAGTGATTTGTTCCGTGTGAACTTGCATCCATACTTAAATAGATCCTTGGTTATTGCCTTGAACACAAAACCAAATGCTTCCCGGTCTCCTGATGAAATCAATGTCCAAAGTTGCGCATCCTTTAAGGTTTTATAATCCATCACTTTTGGGTTTAATTGTAGAGTAAGCGATCCAGCTGAAAATTCGGCCAATCACTCTGTCCAACTTAAATACTACAGATCATCACATCGATGTAATATTATTTTACCGAATCAACGTATTACAAAAATATAATTAGGAAAATAGAAACTTACCTGTACCTCCCTGCAATCGGAACCTATACGGCCTGGATGCAGGAATACCGGGGCTACAAAAAATGTTAAGCAGCAAAAAATAAGGAACTCCTAGTGATTTTTAGTGATCATGAAATCACTTTTCGCAGCAATCATCGAGCACAATCAACCTTTGAAGTGATGAGTTTTTCATTTGAACCGGTTGGGTCTTGCTTCCTTCATACGCTGCATACCATGAGTTTCCAGATCCATTGATCCGAACCTGATCAAATGTAATATCCCTGGAATCCAGCAAGTATATGACAGAGTCTTTGCTGTTGACATCCAGGTTGCTCAACACCATGTTTTTAGCATCATCCGCCCTAAAAAATTTCTCGCTGTTCACCACTGCATTATCCAGCCTAAAGTCTTCCAAGGGCGATTCGGGAATACCTGTCACATTGACGAAGGTTGAAGCATTTTCTATGATGATATCCTTGGCATAAATATGTCTGAAAGCCGGAGTCAACTCATTCATTTCCCTGATAGGGTACCGGGAAGCCAATTCGCCTACATACATTTCACTTCCCAGCATGTCCCATCTGAATGCCGTGTGTCGTAAGTTCATCCTAATCCTCTCATAGTGCAAGTACTCACCTCCGCCTCCTCTTGGTCTTCTGGTTTTGAACCTGATGCCTACTCCAGTATTGTCAAAGACACAATCATGCACATATAAATTCCTGATCCAGCCTGCAGTCTCACTTCCTACCGTAACACCACCATGCCCCTCTTGTGCCAGGCAATACCGGATTACTACATTCTCAGTGGCTTTGTTCACACGTACACCATCTTCACCACGTCCTGCTTTGAGCGTAAAACAATCGTCCCCATTGTTCAAAGTGGAATATTCAATCAGGACATTTTTGGAAGATTCTATATCAATCCCATCCCCACGGGGAATCCCCACAGAGTTGACAGTCACTCCCCGGATAACCACCCCATCGCAATAAACTGGCACAATATTCCAAAATGCAGTCCTTTCCAAAGTAATCCCTTCGATAAAAACATTAGTACATTCAGTAGGGGAGATAAACATCGGAAGGAATATGGATTCTCCGTCAAAACCTTCATACACACGCTTTTCCACAGGTAAATCCAAAGGCACAAAATTTTCTACCACATCTTCAGTCATCATCTGATCTCGGACATTCCCCTCTTCCGGCCCATACAGCAATCCCTTGCCGGTAATCGCTATGTTATCTTCCCGATAAGCATAGATACAAGCACCCAATGACATGACTTCCACGCCTTCATGCCGGGTAAAAACGGCCGGACGGTAATCTTCAAGTTCTCCGCTGAAATACAACACTGCTCCATCCTCAAAATGCAGATTCACATTACTTTTAAGGATAATCCTACCGGATTTCCAAGAGCCTAAGGGAATGATCACCTTCCCGCCACCCTTATTGCTCACAGAGTCTATAGCGGATTGGATCTGATGGGTTACTTTTTCACCAGGTATTGCTCCCAGATCAAGTATGCTAAGTGAAAAATCAGGAAATTCCGGTCTTTTGAAGTCCGGCATAGCAAACGGGGCATTAATCGGCGCTATTTCCAGAGGGAGATGCAGAGCGCCAACTTGGTTGGCTTGAGGAATATTGTTTAATCTATCCAGATCTACCCATTGTTCTTCACTTGATTTACAGGAAAGAATCCCTGCTATCACTCCAACCAATAACCATCTGAATTTATCCATCATTTTTTAAAATTTACTTTTCCCTCCCAATTCCATTTTTTGGTATTCACCTCACCGCTATCGATCCCTCTGTAAAAGAATACCCGTTTGTACAAACTTAATTTCTAGCTAACTGAAGCCATCCTGTACCTACTTGATTGGGAATTTTAGATTCTATTGAAGTGTGGAAGAAAGGTTAAAGGGAGAGAAAAGAAGAAGGATAAGGGGTGAAAAAAGGAGCAATCAATTGTCCATAAAAAGATGGGTAAAGCCAATTATCAGGATCAAACTTTTAAGGGATAGGCTATAGCACCATCCTAATTCATTGAATCTTCTCGTACTTTGAATTGTCTCCTGCTTTAACTGAAGGAATCAACAAATTCCAAAAGCAACATGGATTTAGCCCAGACTCCATTACTCTATCCATAAATAATATCAAGTATCAATCAATATCCCCCAACTCCTTCTTTTCTTCCATACTGAATTCCAGTAGATTAACTATATCCTTTTCCCGATGAGCTGGACTTATTTGCAGGTTTTCCAATTTTCCGTTTCGCAAACTTCCTGTGATAGTTGTCAGATAAGCAGCATGTAGCTTGAAGTCTACATCCCAGTCTTTTGGCCATGCGGGGAAAAGGTAAATTTTGTCTTCCAATGTCTGAACAAGCATTTCCTGAATGCCAATCATGCCAGATCCCCCCCAATTATGATCCGGAACCCAATCGAATCCAGGCCCCCAAAATGCAGGAAACCTCCTGCCTGAATCAGCCATTTTTTTCAGTGTCCATTCCGCTGCTTCATCCACCATGCCCATACGGGCAGCGAAAATATTATCCTGCTTCCAGCCTACATGACTTCTGAATTTTTCCACATCGGGATCATGATGCCAGGTGTTCCAAGCAAAATCCAGATTGGGCAAACCCAAGCCATACAGCTTCCAAGGATAAACTGGGTACATCTGTGGAGATTCGGTATTGTTGACCCTTTCCCAGAGTTTTGCAGGGGAAAGGACGGTGTGTCCGTTGATTTCCCGTAAGTTCAGAGATGGAATCGTAGCCAAGAATTTTTCCCAACGGGATTTCTGATCTTCTCCCAAATATCCTTCAGGTAAATCCAATAATCTTTTGGTGATGACTTTCAATCCTGAAATGGTCGAATTGGCATTGTAAGCCATCTTGTAGGTTTCATTCGCAGTGCCGGGATAAAGCACCAAATGCCCATTTTGGTCATAAACCTTTGCTCCGCGATTCCTTGCGAGGTATTGATAATGCTCGTCAAAGAAAATCAAACAGCTTTCTATAAATGGGATGTATTTGCTGATATCCTGCCCATCGTATCGCTCCAATTCGAGCATCATCAGGCAAAACTCCAATACAGTATCCCACTGATATTCCAACCATGCATTGTACTGCATACCCGGATCGTATCCTTCAGGTCTTTTCCAGCCATATTCTGCCGGATTGGGCAAAGCGAAATTTTCCAACTGCTCCGTAAAACTCGCCCCTTCATGTCCCCAGTAAACCTTGCTGCGCAATTCTGCATTTTTTAGCAAATTCAAGTAAAAATCAAGTTGGGAAGGCAGCATGTCAAAATCCCCGCTTGCCAACATGGGGAAATAGACCAATCTCTGGTTTTGGGCGGTCATGGTTCCCCCACCCCAATTTCTATGATCGGGAGTAAGTCTGTAAGTACTGTCTGTGTAGAATGGATCCACTGTGAAAAGTCCCCCATTGAATTTGGTGGGATAAGTCCCGTAAGCATTGCATGCCAACATGTAGCGGAAAAGCTGGTAATTCTTGCCTACATTCCAGACTGAGTCATCCTTGCGTTTATTTGGATCTATCACCACATGGCTTCTATCCCAAAAATCCCTCCACCACTTTCGGGTTTCAGCTTTGTTTTTCTTCCAGGTGTTGAATTTATTTTCAGCCTTGAATTGAGCCAATTCATCCAGCCATTGCTTTTGGTCAGTGGTCTGATTGGTATGTAGGTAAATAGCCATCTGATGCTGCTTCGACGGCTTTTCGCTTTTCAACTCCCAAGCTTCAAAGTCCGTATCCTGATACAGTCCGCTGCTTTTTTGGGATGCCACAAAGCCTTCTCCTCCTATCCATCCACCAAAAGTGAGGTTCGATATGGGATTGTACAATTGTTCTTTTACCTCTTCCAACTTTTGTTGGGCAACTGTAATGTCAAAAACAGTAGGTTCAGCTTTGTTTCTGTGATAAAACAACACGCCATTTTCCTCAAAATCTATCTTATCGGCATAAGTGATCACCTCTCCTTGGGGTGCCCACTTGTAGCTGTTGGCATTATTGGCTTTGCCTGTAACCAAGCGGTCTTTGTGCCTCCAGGATTCATAGCTAGCCGTCATGCTGATCGCTTGCTTGGATTCAAGTTCGAGGTGGATCATGGGTCGGTGAACATCTACCCAAATCTCGATTTTGGTACTCCCGGCTTGGATTTCGAGGAAACCATCTTTCAAAACCAGTTCCTGCCTGAAGCCATCTGAGTTCTCAAAAGGGTTTGGGGAAAGCTTGATTCGGGTTCTACCCAGTTTGAGCAGCGTATTGTTTTCATCAAAAGCACCCGATCTTCCGACATAAAAAATCAGTTCCCCATCCTCTACCCATACATTCAGCCCAATATCTCCCCCGCCAACGGGCATGGACTCCCCGGCATTCGCACTGGGAGAATCCCAGACAGGATTGTATTGATCCAAAAATGACAATTCCTGTGAATATGCAATTTTGCATAGCACAAGCACCAAAACCAAAGTACAGTAAAAGCGGAATGATTTCATTGAAGGTCAACCTATAAAAAGTGATTAACCTTTCTTTCCTGTTGTGTGCTGTATGGTGTTGGATGCTGGATGACGGATGACCGATGTCGGATGTAGGATGTCAAGAGTCGGGTATCTGTGATTGAAAAATTAAAAATTGGAAAATTGAAAGATTAGGGAGGTCTTAACCTCAAATCACAAGGTTCAGCCCTGATTACTGGACTCTCCTTAACTATTCTTAATTCTTGATACTTGGTCCTGATAGCTAAATGATTTACTTGGATTGAAAAATTGAAAGATTGGAAAATTGAAAGATTAGGAAGGTCTCAACCTCAAATCACAAGGTTCAGTCCTGAGACTAATTACTAGGCACTCCTCAATTTTCTCTTGGCTCTAACTTCTCAGCTCTTGATTCTTGATACTAGCTACTTGATACTTAGTGCTGATAACTGAGACTGAATACTGGAC
>CBFGUY010000120.1:0-12792 GCA_965651895.1 uncultured Algoriphagus sp.
CGGTGCCTTTGATTACTTCTTTCTCAGTGATCTCGCCCAATGTACCTTCGTACATAGCAGCCATTTGCTCACGCTGTTCTTTGGAATATCCTTCACCAAAACCTTTGGTTTCGAAATTGTCCCAGTTAAAATCTTCTTTGTTAGACATAATAGTAAAAACCCTGAATAGCAATAGCCCTCGGGTCAGGAGGCCATCGTTTTTAGTTGTAAATCAATGCATTAAGCAAGCAAAACACACCCCATTCACCCGAACGGACTGCAAAGGTAAGGAAATATTGATAAAGGAGGAATTCTTGGGAAATATTTGGGTTGAATTATCGCTTAAGAAAAAACACTGTCATCGCAGTGTCTACTTTGTCTATCACCAACAAACCTAATTCGCATTATTAAAACCTTCTTTAAATCATTCTATAACAGGTCATAAAAAACCCATCCCAAATACCGTATGTTTCGTCACATTTTCCATGCAATAGTTTAATCCCTCAATATCTTCAACTTGCTTAAGTAATGCCCTTAAATCACTTCCCCTAAAGTTTACTCTTGAAAAGATATGAAGCCAGTTAACTCCGCCCTGATAGTATTATTGTTCATAACCAGCTGTAGAAATACTGATTCTCCTCCAATTTTTATGGAAAAGTCTCCAACATACATTGAATTTGACAGGTCAGTAGAACTAGTTGGAGAATTGTTGCCTATTGATGTCTTTGCAGCAGATAACATCTATATAATAGACACATTACTGATATTTACTACTCCCGCTCTGGATACACTCTATCATGCTGTATCCACACGGGATCACAAATGGGTCAAAAGTTTTATCCCCAAAGGAGAAGGCCCAAACGAATTTGACAATGTATTAGTACCTCTTTCTGTCGAAACAAAAAACAGTAATATATTAATATCATTTTATCACAGAGCAAGGCAGGGCATATTCCATTATAACCTCACCCAATCTTTCCTTCAAGGAAAAGATCTTTTTCAAGACACGATTCCATTGGGAGAATTAACTGAAGTTTACAGAGCCTATCAAATAGATGAAGAGCAGGCATTTGTTGACAATATGGACTTCATCAACATAAATCAGCAGTATTCAATTTATAATTGGAAAGACCAGCACCTTGTCCATTCCGATAAAGCCTTGATACCAAGCCTTAATGATCATGGAGACACCTATCTATTGGCAACCAACACAATATTCAGCAAGTCTCAACTCAAATATGCAGGAGCAATGGTGTTTGCAGATCAATTGAATATCTATGATATAGCAAATCCTGAAAGATCATTCGTGATTTCCGTAAGCAAAAACCCTACTTCCTTGATTGATGTGTCCCGGACACTTATGCCTTTCAAGAAAGAATACTACGTTGATCTTAGAGAAGCAAATAATCTCCTCTTTGGACTATATGCCAATTTTGGCCGGAAAGAATGGGCAAATGGAGACAATCCGGCTGTAATCCATGTAATAGACTGGGACGGTCATCCGATTTGCCAGCTTTCGACTAAAGAAAAGTTGGTGAATTTTGATATCGATCCAGAAAACAACACGCTATATGGATTGACCGAAAAGCAAGAAGTATTTAAATATGACCTTTCAAAAATCCCCGAACTAGCTACTTATAAAGCAACAGGTGAATTGGATTAGCTGCGTTTTTAAAATTCGGGTTTCCGTTGTCCTGATTGTCCTGAATCCGGACTTATAAATCCATCTCTTCCTACTCCATGCCGCTCCTGGAGAAGCAGCATAACATAGTCCTAGCTTAAGTTTAATCAACTTCTAAAAAGTGCTGAACCATTTTCTATTTTAAATATTTTTCAGCTTATTTAACTAATAATCACTTTTTAACATCCAGCTAATAAAATGCTTAAAGCAAAATATCCCTTTTACCCCGCCTTCATCCTAATGGTAGCTTTTTTGCTGGAGAGTTGTTCCAAAAAAGACGGCCAAACAGAAAACACGGTTTTCTTAGATCCTACTAATGCGACCGCTTCAATCCTTTTGTCTGAGTTAGCAGATAGCCTAAAATATATCAAGCTAGAAACAACGGAAGAATCGCTTCTGTCTAGAGTTGGCGAGATAGTAATAAAAGATAAATACCTATACGTGAGAGACTATGATCAGCAGGCGATTTTTCTTTTTGATAAAAAAGGAAAGTACATCACCAAATTAGACAAAAGAGGTGAAGGCCCTGAAGAATATACTCACTTAGACAAGTTCCTGGTAGATGACAACGAGGAATATATTGAGATCCTTGACTTTAGAGGGAGTAAATCACGCCTTCTTAGATTTGCAAATATTTCCTTCGAGCTGCAGGAAGTAAATAGATTCTCTGTTCCAACTTCAAATTCTTGGAGAAAAGAGAAGGATTCTAATATTTTCTATTTCTCTACCCAGCAAATAGATAATTCAATCGATAATCAGGAAACAAATGCTGATATAATAGCGGTAAAAGACTTCACAAGCGATACCACTCTCTTCAATAAAAAAATCATTACAAGCGGCAGTTATTTCTCACCCAATACAGAAAGCCTTACTACCAACGAGAAAGGAGAAATTTTTGCCTCTATAATGTATTGTAACACGTTTTTTCAACTCTCAAACATGAAGGCTCATCCAATTTTAACTCTAGACTTTGGCAAGTACAACTTAGATAGTAACGTTAGGTTCAAAAGTACTGAGGAGCAAATGAGATATCTAAATGACACAGAAGAAATAGTCACTTTCCCCGTTTTAAATGTCAATACTTCAAAAATTCTGGCAATCTCATACTACTTTAAAGAAAATGGCAAAAATAAACTACATCATTATCTGAACCTGTCAAACAACTCAGTTTTTCATACGCACGATATTATAAACGACTTGACCAACTACCCAGAAAAAATATTTCTAAGTTCTTATTTTTATGCCATCAATCATGAAGTCTTATACAAAGATTACCTTGTTGATATAGTTTTGCCAGCATATACCAATGAAGGGAAATCAATTGAAATCCCAGGTATTGGAACAATCCAGGCTGAAGACAATCCCGTGGTCTTGTTGATGAAGCTCAAAGAAGCCTACATTGTTAAATAAAAAAAGCCAGCGTCTCCACTGACTTTTTCAATCCCTCTACAACAATTCAAATCCCTTCCGCATCGCAAAACTCTCTCTGATCCAGCTTGCCAATCGTGCGCTCTGCGCAAAGTCAAGTGTCTGCTGTCCGTCGGAATAGGCTTTCTCCGGAACTTCATGCGATTCGTAGATAATCCCATCCGCACCGGACATCACGCCCGCTAGTGCCATCTGAGGCACATAAGCCCGGATGCCGATTCCATGCGACGGATCAACGATTACCGGCAAGTGGGATTTAGCCTTCAAAATTGGGATTGCATTCAAGTCTAAGGTGTTTCTTGATGCTCTCTCATAAGTTCTGATTCCTCTTTCGCAGAGAATCAGTTTTTCATTTCCTCCAGAGAACACATACTCCGCAGACTGCAAAAGCTCTTCAATAGTCCCCGAAATCCCCCGCTTGATCATCACGGCTTTATCCACTTTGCCCAACTCATCCAAGAGATTGAAGTTTTGGGAATTTCTGGCTCCCACCTGATAAATATCCACGTAAGGATACATTTCTTCTATCTGGGAAGTCTGCATCACTTCGGTCACAATCTTGACTCCTGCCTCACTGGCGATATCGTGCCACAGTTTCAGCCCCTCCAGTCCCAATCCCCGAAATGCGTATGGGCTACTTCTTGGCTTGAACACGCCTCCACGCATCATCTTGATATCATTTTCTACGCAATGAGCTACGACAGCACGAATCTGATCCTCCGATTCGATAGAACATGGCCCCGTGATCACAGCCATCTCTCCGTCTTTGATAAATACATTATCTCCTAAATCCACTGAGGTGGGCTTTACTTTCCACTTTTTGGATACTAATTTATACTCATCAGATACAATATGAATATCTATGATGCCGTCCATCTGGCCGATTTTACGGATATCAAATTCTTTTTTACCGATGCCGATCAGATAGTCTCCCAACTGGGTCTTTACTTCGGTGGTTTTATAGCCGATTCCATTGACTTTTTGGATCAGATTCTCCTTTTGGCTGTCGGAAATATCGGGCTGAAGTTGGATAATCATGGTTTTGTCGATTTTGTATAAACTTTTCCAAAGTCCGAAACTTTGGAAAAGCTAAATCATTAGAAAATCTTAGTTGATTACGGATTGAATGTATTTCTGAATATCTTCACTCAAGTTCTTGGAATCTTTTACTGTCTTGATAAAAGCCGACCCGATAATAGCTCCGTTGCTATATTCTGATGCTTTGGAGAATGTCTCAGCATCCGAAATCCCAAAACCTATCAATCTAGGGTTCTTTAAATTCATGGCTTTAACACGCTCGAAATAAGAAATCTGCTCATCAGTAATTCCTGATTTTGCTCCTGTGATGCTATGCGAAGAAACCATGTAGATAAATCCACTGGTATTTTCATCGATTTCCCGAATGCGCTTTTCCGATGTCTGTGGAGAAATCAAGAAGGTATTCACCAAGCCGTATTGCTCAAAAAGTTCCTTATACTCATCCAGATATTGCTGCATCGGAAGGTCAGGCAAAATCAAACCATCCACTCCTACCTCTTTGCACTTTTGGCAAAAAGCCTCCATTCCGTACTGCATGATCGGGTTGAGATAGCCCATCATCACCACAGGAATATGGATTTTTGCACGAAAGCCTTTCAATTGCTCAAAGATCTTTTTAAGTGAAATCCCATTTTCCAACGCAATCATATTGCTGTCTTGGATAGTCGGCCCGTCGGCTACAGGATCCGAATAGGGTACGCCGATTTCTATAATATCCGCTCCTCCCGCTTGGATCGCTTCCATGATCTCCATAGTGCTTTCCAATTCGGGGAAACCTGCGGTAAAATAGATGGAGAGAACTCTTGAGTCCTTGTTTTTAAATAGTGTATGTATTCGGTTCATTTTTTCGGTATTGAAAAATTACAAAATTGAAAGATTGGGAATTGTTTAGAAGGCAGGGTCTCTTCATTATTCGAAATTCTTTATTCAAAAGGTCGATTCTGGAAAAACAGACTGGAGTTCCAAAAGATTGCGTAAATCGTGTTTCGTCAATCGTACTTCCTACTTCTCACTTCGTACTCCTAATACTTTCCCCATTTAATGTAAGTATCCAGATCCTTGTCCCCTCTGCCCGAAAGATTAACGACAATCACATCGTCTTTGGAATACTCGATCATATTCAAAGCATACAGTGCATGCGCAGATTCTATCGCCGGAATGATCCCCTCCAGCTTGCTCAATTCCACTCCAGCCGCCATAGCGTCTTTATCATCTACAGCCACAAACTCTCCCCTTCCCACATCAAATAAATGTGCGTGAACTGGGCCTATCCCAGGATAGTCCAATCCTGCAGAAATGGAATGCGGCTCGACTACCTGCCCGTCCTCAGTCTGCATCAGGATTGTTTTCGAACCATGCAAAATCCCCGGAGTTCCTTTCGCGGTAGTTGCGGCAGTTTTCCCGGAATTTATCCCCAATCCTCCTGCTTCTGCAGCGACCAATCGAACCTCAGGCGTATTGTAATAATGGTAAAAAGCACCTGCGGCATTGGAACCTCCACCTACACAGGCAATGACGATATCAGGATTTTCCCTGCCCTCCTTTTCCTCCAGCTGCCACTTCATCTCTTCCGAAATCACAGACTGAAACCTCGCAACCATCTCAGGATAGGGATGCGGCCCTACCACCGAACCGATGATGTAATGGGTATCTACCGGATTATTGATCCAGGCACGCATGGCTTCATTCGTAGCATCCTTGAGCGTTTTGGAGCCTGAAGTTGCCGGAACTACCGTAGCCCCCAAAATCTTCATGCGTTCTACGTTGGGATGCTGCCGGGCGATGTCTATTTCACCCATGTAAACCGTACACTCCATTCCCATCAGCGCACAAACTGTCGCAGTAGCCACACCATGTTGTCCAGCTCCTGTTTCGGCAATAATCCGCTTTTTCCCAAGCTTCTTTGCCAAGATGATCTGACCAATAGTATTGTTCACTTTATGAGCACCTGTATGACAGAGATCCTCACGTTTCAGGTAAATTTTAGCGCCATACTTTTCAGAAAGCCGGGAAGCAAAATAGAGAGGGGTTGGACGACCTACATAGTCCTTCAGCAACCCTCTGAACTCATCCTGAAATTCCTTAGAAGCCATAATGGACTCGTAATTCTCTTTCAGTTCCTCGACATTCGGATGCAGCATTTCAGGAATGTAAGCTCCTCCAAACTTGCCATAGAATCCCTTTTCATCTACTTTGATCATAATATTATAGTTGAGAGTTGATAGACCATAGATCATGGTTGTTCAACGATATTTTAATGCTCTATTTTTATTACAAAGCTCTTCAGCTTTTCAATATTCTTCAATCCTGGAGCATCTTCGAATTTAGAATTCAAATCAATTCCTTTCAGTTGGGGTGCATCCTCAGCAAATCGGATCAATGCTTCTACAGAATCCTCATCTATGCCCCCACTCAGAATAAATGGGACTTCGAATGGGTAGCTTTTTAGGACTTGCCAGTTGAACTGCTCTCCCGATCCACCGTGACTTTTGGTTGCTGTATCAAAGAGAAAGTATTCCACCAACCCTATGTACTCTTTCCATTCATCCCAATTAATCGAATCACCCACAGAGATCACTTTCCAGAATTTCTTATCCGTTTTCAATTTGAGTTCTCTGACGTAAGATGGACTTTCATTCCCATGAAGCTGGACTGCAGAAAGGTCAAAACGGTCAATTTTGTCAAGCACAGTTGTTATTGCCTCATTTACAAACACTCCAACTTTAGGCTGTGCGATTTTAGCGATTTCCTCTGCCTTCTCCTCTGTTACAAAGCGTGGAGACTTGGCATAAAAGATCAATCCCATCCAATCAGGGCGGATGATTTCTTCCAAAGCCCGGATATTCTCAAGCTCGCGCATGCCACAGACTTTGATTCGCATCAGGCGTTGTTCAGTGAAGTTTCTTTCGCCAGCAATTTCCTATACTCCTTAATAAATGTGTATGCAGCCTGCTCTGGCCGGGCAGACTTCATGAAATTTTCCCCGATCAGGAACCCATCGAATCCTGCTGATTTCAACTCTACCAAAGTTTCTGGATTGGAAATCCCGCTTTCCGAAATCTTCAGAAAATCATTTGGAATCTTATCCACCAAGTCCAATGAGATTTGCAAAGACACGTCGAACGTCTTCAAGTTCCTATTGTTCACCCCTACTAGATCCAAATCGTCACAAAGACTCCTTTCCAGTTCTTCCCCATCGTGTACTTCCATCAGAATTTCCAGCCCAAGGCTTTTGGCAAATGCCGCCAACTCCTTCAATCTAGCCGGTTCCAAAGCTGCCGCAATCAGTAGAATACAATCAGCTCCGATAGATTTGGCCTCCAATATCTGGTATTCATCTACTATAAAATCTTTTCTGAGTATAGGACAGAAATTAAATTTTCTGGCTTCCTTCAGATCAGCACTACTCCCTCCAAAGAAATCTGTGTCTGTCAAAATCGATAATGCCGAAGCTCCAGCCTGCATATAGCCTATGCTTACCCCCTCCACAGAAGCGGATCCATTGATCAAGCCTTTGGAAGGTGACTTTCTTTTGAATTCAGAAATGATTCCTGACTTCTCGGGATCAGTTACATATTCTTTCATTGATACTACTTTGCTCTCGAAGTAGATGCTTTGCTCAAGTAATTTCACTGGTACCAAGCTGCTTTTCTCAGCCACTTCAGCATGTTTTCGTGCGATGATTTTATCTAAAATATTCATGATCAATTGAGGGAAACTGTCTTCTTAGGGTTAACTAAACCATTAAATACTTTCAGGGCTTTCTTGCTAAGCAATGTTTCTTCTGCCAAAGCCACTGCCTCATGAAAACTCAAGCCTTCAGAAGCGGTAACTAGTGCTGCAGCCGAATTGGCTATTACCACTTCATTTTGTGCTTTACTGCCTTTTCCATTTAATATATTTTCAAAAATCTTTGCAGACTCCTGAATGGTTTCACCCCCTTTGATAGCATTAGCTGTCAGCCTGGACAACCCTATATTTTCTGGACTGAACACCTTCTCTCCGGAATTGGAAATCATTTTGAAATCACCGGTAAGAGAGATCTCGTCGTAACCATCCAAGGCATGAAGAATAGAGAATCTCCCCTCCATATCCTGATACAAATATCCATAAAGGCGAGCCAGCTCAAGACTAAACACACCCACCAGCTGCTTACGGGGAAAGCTAGGATTGACCATTGGGCCGAGCATATTGAAAAAAGTTTTAACCCCGAGATCTTTTCTGATCGGCCCCACGTGCTTCATAGCCGGGTGAAATAGCGGAGCATGCAAGAAGCAAATCCCCACTTCATCCAGACTTCTTCGGATTTCATCTATATTATTGGTGAATTCATAACCAAAATAGGCAAGCAGATTCGATGATCCGCAAATAGAGGAGACTCCATTATTGCCATGTTTAGCTACATTCTGCCCTGCACCAGCCACCACAAAGGATGAAAGTGTGGAAATATTGAAGGTATCTTTACCATCTCCGCCCGTACCGCAAAGATCCATGGCATCGTATTCGGAGATCTCCACCGGAATGCAGCGCTCAAGCATTGCCTCACGAAAACCAGACAGCTCTTCTACGGTAATACTACGCATCAAATACACCGTCATAAATGCCGCGATCTGGCTCGTATTGTAATTTCCGGCCGTAATATTTTTTAAAACCTCCTTTGCGTCTGCTCGGCTGAGTGTTCTGTGCTCGATGAGGTGATTTAGTATTTCTTTCATTGCTAGGGGTGTTGTTGGGTTAGTACTTGCTTGTTTTTAACTTTCCATCCAGTTTTTGATTATCTGCACACCATTTTCGGTGAGTATGCTTTCCGGATGAAACTGTACTCCCCGGACATCATATTTCTTGTGCCGGATCGCCATGATCTGATTGTCAGGGGTGCGAGCTATTACCTCCAGATCAGGGGAAAGGGTGGCTTCATTAATTACCCAAGAATGGTATCTACCTATGCTAAAATTATCGGGCACTTTATCGAAAAGCAAATCGGACTCTGCCTTGACCACAGATGCCACACCATGAAGCACTTCTGATAGATTAATCAACGACCCCCCGAAAGCTTCTCCGATAGCTTGATGCCCCAGACAAACACCAAGAATGGATTTTGTGGGAGCATATTTTTTTAAAAGGGCAGGCATAATCCCGGCATCTTCAGGAACTCCCGGCCCTGGTGACAGAAGTATTTTATCGTATTGAGCTACGTCTTCCAAGCTGATTTTATCATTCCGAAAGACATCCATGCTTGCCCCATAACCTAATTGCCGGACGATATAGACCAGGTTGTAGGTAAAGGAGTCGTAATTATCGAGGACTAGTATTTTCATTTGTTATGATTGAAAAATTGGAAAATTGAAACATTGGAAGATTCTTAGAGTTAGACATCCTACTTCTTTCTATTTTCAAATTCATTTAAATATTTTATTAAGCCTTTTAATTCACTGGATAGATCAACCAAATCCTGATAATATTCCTGATAGATTGGCTCATCTATTTTCTTTGCTGAGAGTAGCAAAAAGAGCTGACTCCTCAGTTCTCCGGGAGATCCTTTGGCAATTTCCAGAAAGCGAATAAACTGCCGGTTTCTATTGTATTCAAAACCTTCTGCAATATTATTTGAAATCGAAATTGCAGATCCTATCAATTGATCTTTGGCGCGATAATCTTTAGCTAAACTTTCAGATTCAGCTAATTGATAAATCCTTACTCCTATTCTTATAGCGTGTTGCCACACGGATAAATCTTCAAACCGATCATATTTTGCCATAATTTTTCAATTTTAAAATCTTCCAATTTTCCAATCATATATTCTCCGCCGCCCTCAGCGCCACTCTCAGCGCTTCCAGCTTATTTGCCACTTCTTGCAACTCAGATGGTATAGTGGATTTGGCTACCACACCTGCTCCTGCCTGGAATCTTAACTGATTGTTTTCTGAGACAAATGAGCGGATCAAAATCGCATGGTTAAAGTCCCCATTGAACCCCAGATAACCTATGGCACCTCCATAGAACTGTCTAGACACATTTTCCAATCCGTCGATCAACTCCATAGCCCGATACTTTGGAGCTCCGGAAAGCGTCCCTGCCGGAAATGTATCTGCTACCAACTGCAGTGGGTTCGTATTTTCTGGCAGTTCACCTGTCACCTTAGACACCAAATGAATCACATGGGAGTAATATTGAATCTCTTTAAACACTTCTACAGTCACTTTTTCCGAAGACCTGCTCAGATCATTTCTTGCCAGATCTACCAGCATCACATGCTCTGAGTTTTCCTTGGGGTCATCGTATAGCTTTCGCGCCAAGACTGCATCTTCCTGATCATTACCAGTTCTTCGGAAAGTCCCTGCAATCGGGTAAATAGTCGCTTTCTTATCCTTCACTACGATTTGGGCTTCAGGAGAACTTCCAAATACTTTGAAAGAACCATAATCAAAATAGAAGAGATAGGGTGAAGGATTCACAGATCGAAGTGCGCGATAGACATTAAACTCATCTCCTTTAAACCCTGTACTGAACCGGCGTGAAAGAACGATCTGGAACACATCACCTCGGAAGCAATGCTCCCTTCCCTGATTCAGAATTTTCAGAAACTCCTCATCTGTATAGTTCGATTCTTCCTCTCCTACCCGCTGAAATGTATAACTAGGTATGTTTTTGTTGTTCAAGAGGCGCTCAATCTCCTCCATCTTTTCGCTGTTTTCAGCCCCTGCCACACGATGCTCGAGTAGATGAAGTTCATTCTTGTAGTGATCCACTACAATGACATTCTGGTAAACAGAATATTGCATCATAGGAACCTCAGTGGGCGCGGTATTTTGAAGTTTGATATCCTCGAAATACGCCACTGTATCATACTGGATATAGCCAAAAAGACCGTTGGTGCTAAATTTAAAGTTGTCCGGGGCTACGTCAAACTTATTCCCAAAGGCTCTAAGACACTGCATCAGCTTCTGGTCTGAGCTCACTTCATAGCTTTCTTTTAGCCCAGAAGGCAAGCTTTCCACCACCTTTCCTGCATTGAAGGAAAATGTGGCCAGCGGATTGAAGCAAATGTATGAAAAACTGTTCTCCTGCCCGTGATAGTCAGAACTTTCCAGCAAAATTGGATTGGCAAATCTATCCCTGATCTGCAGGTAAACACTCACCGGAGTAATGGTATCGGCAAGTCTTTTTCTATATGTAGTAAGGATAGGAAATTTGATTTGAGTCATTCGTGGTTGATTTAACATGAAAAAAGGCCTACCGGAAATCCAGTAAGCCTTTGCTATGTGTAACACAAAATAGTACGCAGGGGCTTGCTAAACTTCCGTTTGGGAAGAATAAGAATGCCACCACCAGTATTTATTTGCGTTTGTTTTCATAAGAATGAGGGCAAATTTAGGAAGGGATTGTTAAGTACAAAGCATAGAAAGGATTTTTTTTGAAAAAGTCTAGAATATTTTCTGCCACAATACGTATCGCTGGCCATCTGTGGAAAAACAAAATGTGATTAGACACATTCACCTAGTAGCCATATCTTCTTTGTATTAGCAGCCTCCTGATTTTCCAGCAAACCTCCTCAGTCTGTATCCCCCAGGAAGAAATACTTTATAATGCTATTCATGCCCTCTGCTTCAGGCTAGCTTATTTTTCAGCTAACTGTAGTCAAAACTAAATTTCCGTTAAGTCGTTGATATGAAAAACAATACCCAACACTATGATACGGATCAACTCTCTTTTGGCAACGATTATGCTGGCAGGTATTTGCACGGCATATGCACAACAAACTTCAGAATGGAAATCCCCCATGCATGAAGTCCAGTTCATATCAGAATCCGGTGATGAAGTGAAAATGGAAGTGGACAAAGGATATCAATTTGCTAATTTAGAATTTGAAGGACGAAAGTTCCACCTATTCTATAACCGGGACATTGACCAAATAAAAAAGGCAAGGATAGTGGAGCCTGAAAGCAAGTTAGAAATTGCCCGGGGCAGAGGCAGTTATTTTTGGGGAACCGCACGGTTTGAATTTGTAGATGGGGACATCATTAAGGTGAAAAGAAAAAGGAATGCCAATGGATACGAAATCACAGGTCCATCCGGGCCGCTTTTCAAAGTGGAAAACCATGCCATCGCACCCGTTAAAACCTACAATGAAAAAGAGTTTTTAACCCAGGCATTTTATGTGTTCGAGCGGATCAAATTAACCCAAAACAGTCCCTCTGACGTAATGATATTTTACTCAAATTATTACCAATCCAGTTCAAATAAGTAATTTTGATAAAATATGGCAAAATCATTTCCCCAGTATTTTAAGCGCATTTTTGACGATTATCAGGTTCTAGTCCAAGTTGACCCTGATACATTTACAGGCATAGAGCTAATTGTACATCCTGACGGAAAAATCGAAAAGACCGAAATGGAATTTGATGAGGAGATTTTTGAAGATCTGGCAGAAGATGATTTCATTCATTGTAATGTGCTGGAATTCCAGATGCATCTGGCAAAAACCCGCTGAGTTCTGCCCTATGCATTCCGGTTAAAAAACAAACCTCCTCACAGTCAGTGCTGAAAGCGACAAATATCCAATTGGGGCAGAAGAATATTGTAAACATTGATTTTCTACTTACCTTTGCATCGGCGGCACGACCAGCTCCTGCTGAATCCCCCAGGTCCGGAAGGAAGCAAGGGTA
>CBFGUY010000121.1:0-12777 GCA_965651895.1 uncultured Algoriphagus sp.
ATCCCATAGATGTACAGATCTACAAACTTAAGATGGCCAGATCCTGCAGGGAAGCCGATCAGGTGATAGCAATCAGTGAGCAGACCAAGAGGGATCTTATTGACTACTTTCAGATAGATCCGGCAAAGATCAGAGTAGTATACCAAGGTGTGAACGAGATCTTCAAACAGGAAGTAAGTATAGATCAGGTGCGACAAATGAAACAAAAATATGGCATCTCTGAGCGTTTTTTGCTTTTTGTAAGTACGATAGAAAAAAGAAAAAATGTCCAGCTAATCCTTAAAGCCCTAAAAGAACGCCAAAACTGGGACATGCCATTAGTTGTCATAGGGAGGCCCACGGCTTATCTGAAAGAACTTCATGCCTATATAAAGGAGCATCACCTTCAAAACAAGGTCATATTCCTTCATAATGTTGCTTTTGAAGATCTACCTACTATCTATAAAATGGCCCATGTCTTTATTTACCCTTCTTATTTCGAGGGCTTCGGCATCCCTATTATAGAAGCTCAGCAAATGGGCATTCCTGTAATCACTACCGAAGGCTCAGCATTTCAGGAAGCAGGAGGCCAGGGAGCGCTCTATGGAAATCCAGATGATACTGAAGCATTGATAGAAAATATAGAGCTGCTTTCTGATGAAACCCACCGTCAGACTATGATCGAGAAAGGATTTCAAAATATCAGAAGATTTGATCAGAGAGTCATCTCCAGACAACTGATGCAGATTTATGAGGAAGTCTTGGAACCTTCTGTGGTAAGGAGGCCTGTGTTGGTGGGGAATTAACCCCTGCCAACTTGCTATTTCAGAGACTTACTCAAGAAAATGCATAAGTCCATTTCCTTTATCCAAACCACATGGATATATCAATAGACTGCTTATACTAAAGCCTCAAATTTTCCAATGCCTCATTAGGCTAGAATAAACTTCATCCACTTTTGCTCATTTACGGAAGTCAATAAAGTTTTTTCCTCAGAAAATTAAGATTTTTACAATACCAGTGTAATGCAGTACCAATCCCAAGATTTTTTCTCATTTGATTGAACAAATCAACATTACCGGGGGACGCACCATATACTAGGTCTTTTAAGCGTTCTTTTCGTAAGTGCTTATTCAAAGACAATAATTTTGACCTGGCATCTAAAGGAATAGGGGCTTCATTGATCAATTGAGGTATTCTACCCCTGCAAATGATTTCACCATACTTTTGGGCATGATGATCTGCGGTAATACTTTTATTATGTAACCTTATCTTGGTGTAGGCCTCAGAGTGATCCAAAAAATGAAGCGTGGCTCCTTTCAGTACACAATCAAGCCAAAAATACCAATCTACTTTATTCTCCAAAAACTCAGGAAATCTAATCTTATGCGATTCGATGAATTTTCGGGAAAACAAGGGGCTGCTAATGACGGCAAAATTTCTTTCTACAAGAACCATCAACACTTCCAGACCGCCAGCGTTTATTTCGGGCATCCACTTGGCTCCTTTTTTAGCAAAATCAGGATATTCCAGATCAGGATTTCCATGCTCAAAGTAAGTGTTCCGAGTATAAGAAATAGCATTTTCAGGTAAAGCAGACAAAGCCTGTATCTGCAAAGACAGCTTATTGGCACTCAATAGATCATCTGCGTCTAGAAATTGAATATAGTCTCCTTTTGCCAGAGACAGGCCAATATTTCTTGCTGTGGCATTCCCTGAATTTTTAATCGGAAAATATCTGAACCTTTTGTCATCTGCTGTAAGCTCATCTACTACTTGACGTGTATTATCAGTGGAACCGTCATCCACCAAAATTGCCTCCCAATTTTGATAGACCTGTACTTTAAGGCTCGAAATTGTTTCAGGAAGAAATTCCCCATAGTTATAGCTAGGTACGATAATAGAAACTAGCTTCTCTTTATTTATACTATCCTTCAAAAAAGTGGATTATTTAAATTTTCCCTGTTTATCAAGATTCTCTTCTTACACATGGTCTATGTTTAACTTCTATCCCAACCGTTTTATCCACGACTTTAATAATTTCTTTCTATGGTGATTAATAGACTTGACATAGTACTTCAAAAACTCAGCCGTACTTAAATGCCCCTTTAGCCGTTTCAGTTTATCAAAATCAAGTAGCCCCACATGATAGATTAATCTTTTAAAGTTCCCTATAAATAAATTTCTGTTGAAAGCTGACAGTTTTTGTTGTTCTTCAGGGTTGAAGTGCGATTGCAGAATAAATACATTTATCTTAGTTCTTAAGGTAAGAACCTCTTCCTCCATAGATTTAGAATACTTATTTGATACACTTCTGTTGTGCAATCGGATGGAGGTAAATGCATCTTCATGCTTGAGGTAATGAAAGGAATAATCAGCAAACGCAAGTTTCAGCCAAAATTCCCAATCTTCCAAGAAAGCCCCTCCATCATTGAAACGTATCCCAGATCGAAGTATTGAGGCTTTGATAAGTGGACTGCTTATCACCGCAAAATTGAGATCAATCAAAGTCAAAACCGTATTGTATCCTTTGCCTTGAAGCTTAGGCATCCACTCCAAACCTTCCATTTCTCTGTCGGGCTGCAGAACGGTGGGGTTTTCGTGCAAGAAATAGAAGCTATCAGTATAACTAATATCCAACTCTGGATTAGACTCAAACTGCTGCAATTGTATTTCGAGCTTAGCCGGACTTAACAAGTCATCACCGTCCAAGAACTGATAAAAATCTCCTGTAGCTTGTTCAATACCGAGATTTCGGGCTGACGACACCCCTTTATTTTCTTGATAAAAATATCTAAACCTCTGATCACGGGCGACAAATCCAGCCACAATTTCACAGGAATTATCCGTAGAACCATCATCCACGATGATCGCTTCCCAGTTCTCATGGGTTTGACTCAAAAGATTGCTCAGCGTCTTCTCAAGAACAAAGGCGTAATTGAATACAGGGATTATAATAGAGACTTTATCCACAACTATAACTATATGAAGATATGTTACTTAAATTTTCTCAACCTATTTATATACGATAAAAAGCTTCTTCCCTCCCACTTATACTCATAATAGAACCTTTCGCGTGCAGTAAGTCTTTTCCTGTGCTCCTCATCCTCGGTATTCAGTGTCTGACTTTCTAGGTGGTCCACGATTGAGTCTGTGACCAAAGCATGCTTAAGCCCATGCTTCTGCAGCATCATGCTATAATCGTTGTCAGCATACCAAAACTTAAACTTCGGATCCAGCTTTCCAGTCACCTTCAGCATTTCTCTTTTGAAAAACAAACACCAGCCTATAAGTTCTGCACGTACCTCATATCCATATTTTATTCCATTATTTAGCGGAATTCCTTCTGCTGGATGATGAACGGAACAGGCAGGAGAAGCGCTGCTTAATCCAGGATCTTGCCTGAAGGCCTTTAGAATAGCTGAGGCCCAACCCGGGGTAAATAAAAGATCATTATTACAAATACAAACGTATGGACTTGCAGTCATCTCTATTCCCATGTTCATGTACTTGTGATATCCAAATTTCTTCTTAGGGAAAACCGTACGGACACAAGGAAAATCATAAGGCGGCACGGCAGCATTTGATTCTAAAACCACCACATGAAACTTGATGGTATCCGGTGATTCAGAGGATAGAAGGGTCTCAAGCGCCTTCTCAGTCACTTTTCTCAACTCATCATTCTTTGCAAAACTCAAAATGACGATATCTATATCAACTATTTTAGCCATGATTTGAAAAGTTCTTTCCTTTGATGATTTATCGACTTGATGTAGTATTTCACAAAGTCAGCAGTATTCAGATGTTCTTTCAATCTTTTGAGTTCTTTAAAATCCCACAAGCCCACATGATAGATTAGTCTTTTGTAATTGCCTTTATACAGTTTTTTGTTGAAGGTCAACAGATTTTGTTTTTCTACCTCACTGAAACCAGAATGTAAAATAAGCTCATCCATCTTAGTTCTCAAGACAAGAACTTCCTCCTTCATTGCCTTCAGATACTTATTAGTGACACTCTTATTGTGCAATCTGATGGATGTAAAAGCCTGAGGATGCTGATAGTAGTGAAATGAAAAATCAGCAAAAGCAAGCTTCAGCCAAAACTCCCAATCTTCTAAATATGCTCCTCCATTCCTAAAGCGTATGCCAGACTTAAGTACTTCGACTTTGAGCAGCGGACTGCTTACTACCGCTAAATTCTGATCTATTAATGACCATACCGTATCATATCCTCTTCCATAAAGTCTATGCATCCATTCCCGTCCATCCATTTCTATATTTGGCTGTAGAATAGCTGGATTCTTATGATGAAAATAGTAACTCTGTGTATAGCTAATATCTATGTGAGGATCTGATTGGAAATGTCTTAACTGAAGTTCCAGCTTCTGAGGACTTAATAGGTCATCTCCATCCAAAAACTGTATATAACCTCCAGTAGCCTGATCTATTCCAAAATTCCTAGCTTTAGAAACCCCCATATTTTCTTGATAGAAATATCGGAATCTCTGATCCTGATTAACAAATGATTTTACAATTTCTCCTGATTTGTCTATGGAGCCATCATCCACAACAATAGCCTCCCAATTTTCATGAGTCTGTCTCTGAAGATTTTGCAGGGTTTCCTCTAGCACAAAGCCATAATTATAAACAGGAATTATAATCGATACTTTATCCATTGTATTCTACCTTATGTACCCTATATTCACTGTGAAAAGGTGTCTTTTACAGCAAGCAAATATCCATGCTCCCATTTTTGATCCGGTTCCAGATGGCATCCCTCCGCCCATTCATTCCATGCATTAATAAACAAATATCTAAGCTGTTCAGGCATATTTTCCTCAGTCCATTTACTGACAGCTTCCAGCCAGCCTTTAAAATCCGCTGGACTTGAATTCACATAAATGATTGCATTTTTCTTCCGTCGTGCCGAATTATCCCAACTAGGACAGGCACATCGAAAATAGGTGTAATCGGGTGTTTTTTTCTGACTCATCTCCCTTACAAGAGTCCTGTAGTCATATAAGCCATTTTCATACCTTTTATCAGGTTTGATCCCTAGTTTATGCAGCGCTTTATGCAACAGGTAACCTTCAGAATGATCTTTCATCACCTTTCTTCCTGAGGAAGCTCTTTCAGGTGCAAATTCCATTCCCGCATCAAAGCCATGCAGAGCAGGATCAATACTTTGCTCAAAGTTCTCCATCCTGACCAAGTACAAACCATCAAATCCGGCATTAATTGTTTCTTCTCTCCACAGCTTAGCCATTTCTTGGATATGTGGATGAGACTCTGTTCTATACACAAGTAGCATAGGCTTATTCCCTACCTTAATGTACCGATCGTCCTCAAAAAATTTCAGCAAATACCGGATGTGGGACCGATCGTCTTCCTCACTGTATTGCTGACCGATCAAGAGAGACTTCTCTTTCCCATCCCACCTCCTTGTCCAGTTTTCATTGGCCCAAGAAAGGCAATAAGGAAAGTCAATATCCTTCGTCTCCAGCCATTGATGCAAGGGTTTTTCCAATAGCAGTTTCCCATTGAACCAATAGTGGTAAAAGCAAAACCCATACACCCCATGAGCCTTTGCCAAATCGGCCTGTCTCCGCATTACCTCCACATCATCTAGATTGTAGTAGTCTTCATCGAGCGGCACATGAGGTTGATAGTGACCTTTAAATCTAGGAGTAGCTTTTCTTACATTAGTCCATTCGGTAAATCCTTCTCCCCACCACTCATCATTTTCAGGAATAGTATGGAACTGCGGTAAATAAATTGCTATGGGTTTTACTTGCTTTATCATTTTTTCATCCTTCTATCTCCGTAAACTGCTGCATATTCACCAGCTTACTATATAGTCCATTCCGGCCGATCAATTCCTGGTGGCTGCCTTGCTCTATGATCCTACCTTCTTCCAACACTACAATCATATCCGCATTCTGTATGGTACTGAGTCTATGGGCAATGACCAGCGAAGTCCTATTCTTCATCAACTTATTTAGTGCATCCTGAACAAGTTTCTCTGACTCTGTATCTAAGGCTGAGGTGGCTTCATCCAACAGCATGATGGGAGGATTTTTCAATACAGCTCTGGCAATACAGATTCTCTGCTTTTGCCCACCGGAAAACTTAAGTCCCCGATCGCCCATATTGGTCTGGTAGCCATTCTGGGTATCCATGATAAATTCATGCGCATTCGCTATCCTTGCTGCCGCCTCCACTTGTTCGGGACTGGCGCCTGGATTCCCAAAGGCAATGTTATTATAGATGGTATCATTGAAAAGTATGGATTCCTGATTTACCAATCCCATCATATTGCGAAGCGAATCCATGGTCACATTTTTGATATTATGCCCATCAATGCTAATTGAGCCTTGCTCAGGTTCAATAAATCTAGGCAGCAAGTCCATCAAAGTTGATTTACCGCCTCCGGAAGGCCCTACCAATGCCACTGTTTTTCCTTTAGGAATATGGAGATTGATATCTTTCAGGACAGGCCTTCCCGGGTAAGAAAAGGATAGACTGTTGATTTCTATATTCTTTTCAAAACTGCTTAATGTCACGGCTTCAGGAGCATCTTTGATATCCGGTTCTACATCGATAAGATCCAGCACCCGATCACCTGCGGCTAGACCGGAGTGAATGGTACTGAAGGAGTTTGTGAGCGCTTTTGCCGGTCTCATCACCTGGCTGAAAAGGGCAATGTATGCGATAAAATCAGAGGGAGACAGTTCAGACTGGTTATTGATGATCAAAGACCCACCATACAATACTATTCCCGTCACCATGGTGACGCCAAGAAATTCGGATACGGGAGAACTGAGCTGCTGCCTTTTAGCCATCTTTTTACCCAGCTTGGAATATTCCAGGTTTTCCTGATGGAATTTATCCTTGATCAAGTCAGTAGCATTGAAGGCTTTGATGATCTTAATCCCTGAAAGTGCTTCATCCAGGTAACTGATCATCACACCATACCGATGCTGGGCTTCGGAGGCCTGACTTCTCAGGCGCTTCACTATTTTGGCAATAAAAAAAGCAGAAACAGGTATCACCAAAAGGGAAAACACCGTGAGCTTATAGGAAATGGCAAACAACATAAAAATATAAGCCAGTAGCTGCAAAGGTTCCTTGAAAATCACCTGGAGGGTGGCTGTCACTGAAAACTGCACCACTTGTACATCCGAGGAAATCTTGGAAATGATATCCCCCTTACGCTGATTGCTGAAGTACCCCACATGCAGGTTCATCACATTGTCAAAAACCCGCTTTCTCAGATTCAGCAAGGTATGGATACGCATATTTTCCATCACCCGCTCAGACAGGTAGCGAAAAAGATTACCCAAAAGCACCGACAGGATAATTACTCCACAAACCACCTGCAGAGCCCCGAGTGGCCCATAATGAACATTGGCCTGCCCAGCATAGTAATTTAAATAACCGAATACATCCGTCCAGTTTTCAGGTTGGGTGGCGGTTGATTGACCGCCTTCGGTATTGAAAAGGGTGCTCAGCAAAGGTGCCAGCATAGCCAGGTTCAGTGTATTGAAAATCACTCCCAACACTGTAAAAAGCAGGTAAGGAATTGCGAATTTTTCAATCGGCTTAGCAAATGACAGTAACCTGAAATAGGTTTTGATTGAGGATTGTGGCACAGACTTTATTTTGTTTTTATAATCGAATTATCTCAGACCCTGCTGGTTTTCCATGTATTCACGGGATCGAAATATTTCTTTTTCACAATTCGGAGACTTTGGTTTTGACCTTGTACTCCCATATTCTTTTTCAGTTTCTTTCTGGATTCCAGGACAGGCTTTCTCTTTGCAAAAAAGCCCACCAAAGCCGTAAATATCCAGAATTTACCTACCAGTAAACGTAGCAGCACCTCGATCAGGATCATCTGACAGTACCAAAGTGCTAATCTAATACCGTCGAGGTGAACGGCATGCAGAATAAATTTATTACGGTAAACGATGGACATCAGTCTATCATGGGATGAACTGGAGCGTATTGTCGTGGACACCTCATGCTCACATACCGCATCATGCTCGTAATAGCATTTCCAGCCCATGCGCCAAGCTCTGAAACTCAGATCCACATCTTCGCAGTAGAATGGTGAATAAATCTCATCAAATCCTCCCAGCTTCAACAGCATTTCACGCCTCACCAGAGCATTTGCTCCGGAGAGATAGGCTGTGGGCGTCATTTTATTTTTGTCCTCACTATAGAAAAACCGGGTAGCCTTAAACTTCATTCCGCTGAAGGAAAGCATCCTGGCTGCATCTTCGATTTTGCCTTCCGGATTCATAATCCTACCCATGACCCCGAACGTGTCTTCCTGTTCAAAATAACGCCAAAGTCTTTCGAAATAATCCCTCTCTAAAGCCACATCGCTGTTCAGCAACAAGACCAACTCGTTTTTAGCAGCTTTTATTCCCCGATTGCAGGTAATGGAAAAACCTAGGTTAGCCGAATTAACGAGAAGGATAATTTCAGGGTATGTAGCTCTTAACCAATCCACAGAGCTATCTGTAGAGCAATCGTCCACGACGATCACTTCATAAGCCACGTTCGACCTTTTCACCGCAGTAAACGTATGCGGGAGGTATTTGCCGAGTAATGCTATGCCATTGTAATTAGGAATTACTATGGACACGCTTTTCTTCGGGGACATGCTACGGAAGGAATGAGAGGGACTGATGGCGGTCAAAACTAGGTTTGCAATAGCAATAAAATCCTCCATCCAGCCTAGTAATACCAGGGCTGGACGAGGAGATTTCAACTGCAAAGTTAACTGTTGGTTTGGTTTTCTATTTGATACAGAACGTATGGAAAGCAAAAACGCTACAGGAGAGGCTGTAATTTCATTCATACCTCTACTAGCACAAGCGATAAATCGCATGTCCTATTTAGCGCTTTATTCAATGCCAGTCTCTTATAAAGAAGATATAGAGTGCGAAGACTTTGAATTGAAAGGATCAATGAGCACACGCCTTAAACACTTGAAAAACAGCTTCGAGTCTGACACACTGAGCAAAGCTTAATATTCATCGAGAGTAGGTTCTCTCTCATGGTATAAGAATTCTCCTATCTACTCCGAAACTATAAGATAATACCCATCCAGATCTCTGAGAATAAATTGCCGTTGTCCTGAATTTTCATTCAAATGAGGCTCTTGTTCAATTTCGAGATTCATCCGAAGTGCATTCTTCCAAATTTCATTCACATCTGGAACCCTGAAAAATAAGATCAATCCATTTCCGGCAATACGACTTGAGTCTGTCATTGTAGGATGGTCATGTTCACCCCAGCGGTGCAGGCACAAAATAACCGCTCCCTTTTTGTCAGCCAGCATTTCAAAATTACCGCCACCGTGCTCGCTTTTCAAACCCAACAAATCCTGATACCATTTAGAACTCTTGGCAACGTCTTTTACGGCAATGATGGTTTCAAGTCTTGTCATACGCTATGATTCAGGCTCCGAATTGTCTTAAATGATGGTCAGTGTGCTTGTAAACCAAAATCCCGATTTGCTCTTTGGTCATCTTTCCAAAGAAATCGTGAACGAATTCCGGGTTACTATAATCCCCATATTTATTGATCAAAGAAATCCATTGAGCCCGTTCAGACTCCAGATCGCCATTTTGCTCTTTTACTTTAAACTGGTCGGAGGTAGGGATATTTTTATCAAAGGGCTTTTCGTCTTTTATCATTCTTTTCAATGCTATTTTCCCAAAAACCTTCCCTATAAAAGCTTGTTTGTAAGCGTGGTCTTCTGTCCCAAGGATCCACCCGTTCCAATAGGTATTATGCTTTAACATTTGAAAAACATTCATTTTACCCCACTCTGGAGTACTTTTTGCCTTAAGCAAACGGATTCTTTCAGTGAGCTCTTCTCTCGTTGCCGGATCAAATATTGTTTTCATTATCAAAATTAGTAATAGGTTGCAATGAAAAGTAGTTGCCTGAATCGTCTTTAAACAAGGCTTCTGTACCGTAAAATTCTTTGGTAGGTGCCTTGATGAATTCAACGCCTTTGGTTTTAAGTTCTTCGTAGGTCGCAAAAATGTCGTGGCAGGTTAAAACCCCGCAACCAAAGATTCCTTTTTTTATTAATCCAATGAGACTATCGGCAACCTCCTGAGGAAACATCTTACTCACTTTCACAGGAAACAAAACCAATTGCAAGTCAGGCTGTTCTGGCGGAGACACTGTCAACCAGCGGGAATCTGGCCCCATAGGTATATCATCTACAAGTTTGAATCCTAACTTGTTTACATAGAAGTCATACGCACTGTCTTGGTCTATGACATGTATGTTGGTAATGGTCATTTTTGTAATCATTATCTTCTCATTTAGTTATTAAAGTTAAACCAAAGATCGGCAATGACTTAAATTTTCACTTCTTCAAAATTGCTATTGTCAATCCATCCGTGTTGATATGCATAGCAACTGGGCACAAAAGCAAGTGGTCTTTTTGTGATCTTTTCCTTGATCGTCTTTTGCCTATCTAAATACTCTGAAGGTGAAATGCCTACCATTTTTGAAAAAAGACCGCTGAACGAGGATATACTATCAAAACCGACAGCATAACATGCTTCTGTCACTGAAACACTGCCTCTCAACAGTTCCTTCGCTTTTTCTATCCTCACATATTTTAAATATTGATGGGGGGTCTTCCCGTAAGCGGCTTTAAATAAGCGTATGAAGTGAAACTTGGAAAAATAAGCTTCGTCTGAAATGTTGGTAAGGTCTATTTTCTCAGCGAAGAATTGATCAATATAGAGTTTCGCCCGAACAATACGTCTATACAAGTATATTTTAGGATATTCTTCAGCGCTCATATTGTTGTATCATTACTCGTACATACGGTGCATATAATAAGCTACACCGCCCCCAACTTTTCCAACAGCTATAAACTAAGGTATAGCTTATTCATCTTTTCTCTTTAATCTTTCCCTTTTTTCTTGCTTCACTTTCTTAATTCTACCTCTGAAAATCAAGTAGGCAATAATGATAATCGCTGGGATAAGCACAAAAATAATCTGGTTGCTGGTCTGGGAAAAATCGATGGGACCAGTAGGTCTAGGAATACCAGGCTGTTTTTGAGCGTATGCTATCAGCGGCATGAGGAAGAAAGTAAAAAGGCAACTCAAAGTTAAGGTGATATATCTTGTGAATTTGTTCATTGCAAATATTACCCAACAATAATACCATCTTCAAACCCTTTTTATAATTGATTTACAACACCTTATAGACACGAAGGGATTGTAGATTCCCCATATTGTGCATCTATTGCCGTAGGATATCGATCCATTGTAAACTAAGATTAATAAAAAGGAGAGGCCCATCCTTCGTTAAACCCTACACCGATCTTACTAGTTGTCAACCAAGCCCTGTGAAAAATGCAAACAGAATATCCGAATCCAAACCGCTGATCAGGAGCTGCTAAAAAGCGCCAAGGTAAATAACATGGTGCATTACTTTTGAAAATCAAAAAAATCCAAAACCACATGATTTTGGACTTTTCTGTTACCTAATCTATCTATCGTTATTTGTTTCTATCACTAGTTTACCCTGTAACGCCAATTGTAAAAAAAGATACAATTTCAGTCCCCATGCCCAGTCAAAACTGTGACTATGGATCTGGCTGGTATAGTGACTTTTCCGTCTGAGAACCCACTTGTCATAGATTCCAGATCCTTATCTTTTGAGGTGACATAGAGTCCTTGGATGGTGGTCATATTCCCATCAACAGTCAAATCCATCAATAGGTCCTTTATTCCGGAATTGACCAAGACGAACACCGTTTCCTCTTTAGAAGGCGATTGATAAGCAGACACCAGTAGGTCAGGAGTCTGTTGTTTTTCCTTATTAACCTCTGTGCCAATCCGCTGATATCCAGGCCGGACAAATCGGCTGAAATTACCCAGTCCCCACAGCTTTTTACTTTCGTAGAAATTGCCGTCCTCTTTCTGTTTATCAATATACACCAGCCCATCTTTGTAATCATAAGGAGATACTGCCAGCCACCAGTGCCAGGCACCGGCATTGGAAACAGTCAGATCGTTGTGGATCACCCGTGCCACATAGAGTGCCGGATCTATTCCCAAATCTCTGCCGCTGCCGTTGATTTCTCCTCCATTGTCCCCAAGAATGCAATATTCGCTCATCCAGTAGCTCAACCCTTCTACCGATTGGATTTCGGAAGCCAGTCTCGATCGTTTATTCACTGCAGTTTCGAAAGGCGAGGTAGTGAAGTAGCTATGAGCTGATATCGTCGGGCTGACATGGATAAGATCACCTATGTAATTTGAGGATTCCGGATGGAAGAAGTCTTTGACCTGCGCCCCTCTACCCTCTTTATCAGCCTGTTCGTAGAGGTAGTCTATTTTCCCTGCCTCTGCCACATCGATTTTAGTACTGAGATTATTTGCGGACAAGGCTTTGTCCAGCGCTTTTACTATCCCCGCAATTTCACTGTTCCAAAAGGGCGTTCCTTCCTGACCTCCATCCGACCAATCCCACTGGGGTTCATTCACAGGGCTGATATAATCCACCTTCAAGCCTTTTCTTTCCAGTCCCAGTACCACTTGCGCCAGGTATTCACCAAACGCTTCATAATTTTCTTCAGACAAGTTTGATACTCCATCTTTGGCAAAGGCTTTTCCTGTTTTGGTCATGGATACAGGTGGACTATTTGGGAAAACCAGTAACTTACCCACTCCAAATTCCTTTGCGGCTTGAGCAAACCAGACTTGGCCGGCCTGCTTCTCCCAATTGTATGAGCCACCGGCTTCCA
>CBFGUY010000122.1:0-12547 GCA_965651895.1 uncultured Algoriphagus sp.
TTTTCAGCTACTTTCTCTCCATTGATATAGGTGCTAATGACTTGAAACTTTTTGAGATCTTCGACCAAAATAAAATCAGCTGGATCGCCTATTCGAAGTTGTCCCACATTCATGGAATAGTGGGAAATAGGATTAAGACAAGCTGCTTGAAGTACGTTGAATAAATCTTTGCCTTTTGCGACAGCTCTGGCTGCCAGTTCATTGATGTGGGAAACAGCAAGGTTGTCCGGATGCTTATCATCAGAGCAAAACATGATCATCTCAGGGTACTCATCGATGAGATCGATCAGTGCTTCAAAATTCTTCGCAGCGGATCCTTCACGGATGGCTATTTTCATTCCCAGTTTTAATTTTCCCAGCGCTTCCTCTGCAGTAAAGCATTCATGGTCTGTGCTTGGTCCGGCACTGACATATCTCTCCGCCAGTTCTCCTTTCAGTCCGGGAGCATGTCCGTCGATGGGTTTGCCGTATTTCTTGGAGATTCGGATTTTTTCCATGACCAACTCATCCCGGTTTACCGTCCCTGGCCAGTTCATCATCTCCGCCAAGTAATGGATTTCTGGGCGTGACATGAGGTTTTCTATATCCGCGGTATTGATTTCTCCTCCCGCTGTCTCGAACGGTGTGGCCGGTACGCAGGAAGGAGCACCAAAGTAAAACTTGAAAGGAACTTGTTTTCCGTTATCGATCATGTATTCCACGCCTTTCATACCACATACATTTGCAATCTCATGAGGGTCAGAAACAGTTGCCACTGTACCATGAATCACTGCCAGCCGGGCAAACTCAGAAGGGACCAGCATGGAGCTTTCCACATGCACATGGGCATCAATAAAGCCGGGCATTAAGTAAGGCAAAGAAGAATCAGGGGTTGTTTTTTCCAGTTTTGATATTACTCCGTCTTCAACACTTATTGAAACTGTATGGATTTCACGTTTGGGAATGTCAACGAATTGGCCTTGGATCTGCATAAAAATGTGTTGAGGTTTAATTGGAGCGAATCTGTATAGGGTATTCACTGTCCGGGTTTGGGAATTGGTTTAGATTAAAACTACTATATTTGCGCAGTAATTAAAAAAACGGGCCAAGAGGGTTTTTGAATGAACAAAATCGTCATCGCAATAGATGGATATTCTGGATGTGGAAAGAGCTCCACTGCCAAAGCAGTAGCAAAGGAGCTTGGGTACACCTATATTGATACCGGGGCGATGTACAGAGCTGCGACTTTGCATTTTTTGAATAATCACCTATCTCTTAATCCCAATGATATAGAGAAAGGTCTTAATACTCTGACTATTGCCTTTCACCTCAATCCAAAAACCCAGTTACAGGAAACCTACCTCAACGGGCTGAATGTGGATGATGAAATCCGGACCATGAGGGTTTCCGATAGCGTATCAGAAATTGCGGCTGTTCCTGCTGTCAGAAAGGATCTGGTGGCCCAGCAGCAGCGATTGGCCAAGAAAAAGGGGGTGGTCATGGACGGACGTGATGTGGGCTCGGTAATATTTCCCGACGCAGAACTGAAAATCTTCATGACAGCTGATCTCGAGACCAGGGCTATACGCAGACAGGCAGAATTATTGGAAAAAGGAGAAATGGTGTCTCTGGAAGATATCAAGCGGAATCTTTCCAGCCGTGATGAGGTGGATTCATCCAGATCGGTAGGGCCACTTATTAAAGTGGAAGATGCTATAGAGATTGATACGAGCAATATTACCTTTACTGAGCAGGTAGAAGAGATCGTGCAGAAAGCCCGGGAAATCATAGATAAAGAAAATAGCTATGCAGGTAACCATTGATAAGAACTCAGGGTATTGCTTCGGAGTAGAATTTGCCATCAAAATGGCAGAGGATGAGATGGAGCAGAGTGATATGCTGTATTGTCTAGGTGATATAGTGCATAATGACATGGAGGTGAACAGGCTGAGTGCAAAAGGCCTGGTGGTGATCGATCGTGAGCAGCTGTCAGAATTGCATGATTGCAAGGTGCTGATACGCGCACACGGAGAACCTCCTGAAACCTATAGGATTGCGATTGAGAATAATATTGAACTGATCGACGCATCTTGCCCGGTGGTGCTCAAGCTTCAGCATAGAGTGAAAAGTGCATTTGACAAGATGGAGCGTGAGGAAGGGCAAATCGTCATTTACGGCAAAAAAGGACATGCCGAAGTGATAGGACTGACTGGTCAGACACTGGAAAAAGCCATCGTAGTAATGGAGGATGCTGATCTGGATAAGATTGATTACAGCCGGCCCGTCACGCTTTTCAGTCAGACTACCAAAAGCACCAAGGGGTTTTATGAGATTTCCCAAAAAATAGAAGAGCGTATTCAGGCTGCAAAACAGGAATTGAGCAGAGAAACCTTCAATGCGAATGATTCCATTTGCCGGCAGGTCTCTAACAGAGAACCACAATTACACAGATTTGCGCAGGAGAATGACGTGGTCTTGTTTGTGTCGGGCAAAAAAAGCTCCAATGGAAAAGCTCTGTACCAGGTCTGCTTAACACAGAATGAGCGGAGTTATTTCATAGAAAACGAGACTGAAATAGACCCTTACTGGTTCCATAAAAACGAGAAGGTAGGAATTTGCGGCGCCACTTCCACACCTATGTGGCTGATGGAGCAGGTGAAATCCTACGTGGAGTCACTGGAAGAAAGCGTTCTTCCGGTAGTTTCTTAATTAATTAAAAAAGCAGGAAGCCATTCTTCCAAAAGTTCGAACATTAAATTTCATATACCCTCAATTTAAAAAGGTTATTTATTAGATTTGAGGCGTTTTTCAAAAGCTCATAGTTCAAAAACAGATATGTCTAAAATAGTGAAGCTTAAGAAAGGTTTTGACATCAATATGGTGGGAAAGGCTAAGCAAGAGTTAGCTGATTTCGCCCCGGCGCAAACCTTCGCAATTAAGCCGACAGACTTTATCGGGCTGCAACGCCCAAAAGTCCTTGTCAATGAAGGAGATACCGTAAAGGCAGGTACTCCAATCCTGATCGACAAAGCATTGGATCAAGTAATTTATGCGGCTCCTGTTTCTGGCAAAATTGCCGAAATCAAGAGGGGAGAACGACGTAAGCTGCTTGAGATCAAAATTCTGGCCGATGATTCCATCACCCATGAGCACTTTGACCAGATAGATTTAGCGTCGGTGGAAAGAGATGCATTGGCTGCTAAACTGGCCGCTAGCGGCACTTGGCCAAATATCATCCAACGCCCATTCGGTATAGTTGCAAATCCTGCAGATACTCCTAAGAGTATTTTCATATCTGCTTTTGATACACATCCGCTGGCACCCGACTATGCTTTTGCCTTGAAAGGACAGGAGAAATATCTACAGGCTGGTATCCAGGCCTTGGTAAAGCTTACCAGCGGCAAAGTTCACCTGAATGTTGATGGCTCTAAGGCAGTTCCGGCTCCTTTTTCAGATTTGAAAGGTGTGCAGGTGAACAAATTTTCCGGCCCACATCCTGCAGGTAACGTAGGCATTCAGATCCACCACATCGATCCTATCAACAAAGGCGAAATTGCATGGACTATTACTCCTTATGGAGTAGCCCAGATCGGTAAATTCGTACTAGAAGGTATCTATGATGCTTCTAAAGTGGTTGCTGTGACAGGTTCTGAATTGACTAAGGCTGCTTATGTGAAAACCTACATGGGAGCAAATGTCTCTACCTTTGTAAAAGGCAACCTTAATTCAGGCCATGTAAGAGTGGTGTCTGGAAATGTGCTTACCGGGGAGAAAATCTCATTGGATGGTTTTCTGGGATTCTATCACAACCAGATCACTGTTATTCCGGAGGGTGATTACTACGAGTTCATGGGATGGGCTAAGCCTACCACCAGGCTGAGCTATCACAGAGCACTAGGCTTGCTTTCATTCCTTACTCCGAAGAAGGAATTCGTTTTGGATTCAAACGGCAGGGGAGAAGAAAGGGCATTTGTACAGACTGGTGTATTTGAATCCGTTACTCCTATGGATATTCTTCCGGTGTATCTTCTGAAAGCCATCATGGCAGAGGATTTTGATGAAATTGAAGAATTGGGGATCTATGAGATCGTGGAAGAAGATTTAGCACTGTGCGAATTTGTGGATGTGTCTAAGCATCCAGTGCAAGAGCTAGTGAGAAAAGGAATTGAATTAATCCAATACAGTTAATCCATATGAAGTTTCTAAGAGATTTATTGGACAAGCAAAAGCCACTTTTCGAAAAAGGAGGAAAGCTTGAAAAATTATATTATGCATTTGAAGCGGGCGAGACATTTATGTTTAGCCCAAACCACACTACAGGGATCAAAGGAGCGCAGGTAAAAGATGCGATTGATCTAAAACGGATGATGATTACAGTGGTAATCGCCATGATCCCTTGTTTGCTGTTTGGTATTTACAATACAGGGCATCAGCATTTATTGGCAACTGGAGGCTCCACAGGTCTTTGGGAGGATTTCGGTGATAAAACCTGGATAGGTATAAAACTTGTTCTTCCTATCATCATCGTGGCCTACGCTGCAGGTGGGATAGTTGAGGCAATTTTCGCAGTAGTACGTAAGCACCCAATAAACGAAGGTTTCTTGGTGACGGGTATGCTAATCCCATTGGTTGTACCTGCGACGACGCCATTATGGCAAGTAGCTTTGGCTACTGTATTTGCTGTAGTAATCGCCAAAGAAGTTTTTGGTGGTACTGGTATGAACGTGCTGAACGTAGCCATGACGGCAAGAGCATTTTTGTATTTCGCATACCCAGCTCAGATTTCAGGTGACCAGGTTTGGACTTACCTAGGGGATAAAATGCCTGTAGATGGTTTTTCTGGAGCCACTGCTCTTTCTGTAGTTTACAATGCTGGTGTAGAAGGAACCCAATCTGCGGTTGAGGCGCTAGCTAGTCATAACACTGTGCTTGGATCAGGATTATATGAATTTGCAAACCTGTTTATGGGTTGGATTCCTGGATCTATCGGTGAGACCTCTACCTTGATGGCTTTGATAGGTGCCGCGATATTGATTGGGACAGGGGTTGCAAGCTGGAAAATCATAGTTTCTGGATTTGCCGGAGCTTATCTTATGGGATTGGTGATGAACCTACTTGCAGTTAATGAGTATATGGCACTGCCTCCTCAGTATCACTGGGTGATGGGTGGATTGGCATTCGGTATTGTCTTTATGGCTACTGATCCGGTCTCTGCCTCTCAAACTGAAACAGGGAAATGGATATATGGTCTTCTTATCGGTATCCTCACAGTGATCATTAGAGTGACAAACCCTGCATATCCTGAGGGGATCATGCTTGCAGTTCTATTTATGAACGTGTTCGCTCCATTGATCGATTATTATGTAGTTAAAGCAAACAAAACAAGGAGGTTACAACGTGCAACAGTCTAATACTTATATTATTACGTTCTCCGTTATTTTGACGGTGGTGTTAGGGTTACTTCTTTCAGGAACCTCACAGGTGCTGGGGCCTATGCAGAAAGAAGCCATTGAACTAGACACAAAGAAGCAAATACTGGGTGCGGTGATTCCAGTGGAGGAAATTGATGCGATGAAACCTGAAGAGGTAAATCAATACTATAAAAGTCATATTGCCTCTATTGTAGTAGATATAAATGGAGAGGAGATCACAGAACAGGATGGAGCTCCGGTCACCGCTGAAAATGTGGATATTGCAAAGAATTATAAAAAACCAGCTGATAAAAGACTTTATCCTGTTTTCATTTATCATGAAGAAGGAAATAAAGATAAAGTTCAGTCTTATATATTCCCTCTATACGGAGCCGGTCTTTGGGATGCCATCTGGGGTTATATAGCTTTGGACACCGATATGAATACTGTGGGCGGAATCACTCTGGCTCATGCTGGAGAGACTCCGGGACTGGGAGCAAGAATCACAGAACCTGGCGTTCAAAGTAGATTTGAAGGTAAGTCTATTTACGATGAGTCCGGAGAATTGGTAGCAGTGGAAATGCAAAAAGGTGAGGGGAAGGATTATTCCGGCAATCCTCATCAAGTAGATGGGCTCTCAGGCGCTACCATCACAGCGAAAGGAGTTAATAATATGCTTAAAAACTACTTGGGCTATTATGAATCATACATTAAGAGTCAGAAATCGTCTTCTCAAGTAGCTGTGCTTTAATCGAAACATCAACTCAAGAATTATTTAAATATGAGTGCTGAAACTATAGAAAAAAAGCCTGCAGAGGCGCTGCTGTCCAAACGCAGAAAAAAGCTGATTAGTGACCCTTTGGTTGATGACAACCCAATCACCATTCAGGTATTGGGTATATGTTCTGCCTTGGCTGTTACTACACAAATGAAGCCTACCTTGGTAATGGCAATTGCTGTTATTTTCGTAATAGTTATGTCCAATTTGCTGATATCATTGCTTAGAAATACCATCCCAAGTAGGGTACGTATTATCGTGCAGCTGGCAGTAGTGGCAACCTTGGTTACCTTGGTGAATGAAGTGCTGAAGGCTTTTGCTTACGATATGTACAAAGAACTTTCAGTATTCGTAGGGTTGATTATTACTAACTGTATTGTGATGGGACGTCTTGAGGCTTTTGCTTTGGGCAACAAACCTTATGATTCTATCCTCGACGGATTTGGGTCAGCTTTAGGATACTCGTGGATCATACTTACAGTAGCCTTCTTTAGAGAATTATTAGGTTCAGGAGCGGTATTTGGAGTTCCTATTTACGAATATATTTCAAGTCTATTCGGGCCTGATTTCAAACTGGCAACTAATGGCCTGATGGTATCCCCAGTGGGAGCATTTATGGTTCTTGGATTGATTATTTGGATCCAGCGTACCAAAACAGGATATGTTGAACACTAAAACAAGCTGAAGAAATGGATTTATTTAATTTAGGTATTCGGTCGATCTTTATCGACAATATGGTTTTTGCTTACTTCCTTGGAATGTGTTCTTTTTTGGCAGTTTCTAAAAAAGTAAGCACTGCGCTTGGTCTAGGTGCAGCTGTAATCTTTGTCTTGACTGTGACTGTTCCTGTGAACTGGCTTCTAAATGAATTTGTGCTTAAAGAAGGCGGTTTATCTTGGGTTAGCGCAAGTCTTGCTACGATAGATTTAACCTTCCTGAGATTCATCATGTTTATTGCAATTATCGCAGCCATGGTGCAGTTGGTGGAAATGATCGTTGAGAAATTTGCCCCTGCTCTTTATGGAGCACTCGGGATCTTTCTTCCTTTGATAGCTGTAAACTGTGCCATTCTGGGTGGATCACTATTTATGGCCCAGAGAGATTATACTTTGGCCGAATCAGCAGTCTATGGATTTGGTTCCGGTACTGGATTCTTTTTGGCTATAGTGGCATTGGCTGCCATTCGTGAGAAACTGAAGTATTCCCACGTGCCTAATGGGTTGAAAGGTTTAGGTATTACCATGCTATTGACCGGACTGATGGGGTTAGCCTTTATGTCCTTTATGGGAATTGACCTGTAATATCTTTCAGTTTAATTGAAATTGTAAAGCTCTGGGATGACTTCCCAGGGCTTTTGTTTTTAGCGGTAATTGGGTTTGATAATTTGCTTGTAACTTGTGCCTGCAAACTTATTATATTATCAATTCTGAATTTTATGAAAACCCTTTTAACAATCTGCTGTTTTCTGGCACTTACATTTTCTGTTTCAGCTCAGGATGGTGAGTGGATAGAGCTATTTAACGGTAAGAATCTGGATGGCTGGAAAATTTCCGAAAACTCTCAATCTTTCCAGGTAGAGGATGGTGTGATCAAAGTAGCAGGCCCTCGGGGACATGCATTTTACAATGGCGATGTAGCCAATCATGACTTTAACAATTTTGAAGTGATAGCAGAAGTGAAGACAATGCCAGGGGCAAACTCCGGGATTTTTATTCATACCGAATATCAGGAAGAAGGCTGGCCAAATGTAGGTTATGAGATCCAAGTAAATCAGAGCCATGGTGATTGGAGGAAAACTGGAAGTGTATATTCCTTCCAAGATGTAAAAGATGTGTATGTTGAGGATGGTGAGTGGTACACAGAGCATATCATCGTACAAGGGGATGTAGTTACAGTAAAGATTAATGGGGAAACAATAAATGTGTATGACCAATCTAAAGATGAAAAACGCAAAGGTGATCTTGGTACTAAAAAAGTAGATCATGGAACCATTGCACTTCAAGCCCACGATCCTAAATCAGTTATTTATTTTAGAAGCGTAAAAGTGAGACTATTGCCCGATTGATAATTCTTCTTAATTCGCTTACTTCACATTCAAATCCTGATTAATATTGAGTATTAATCAGGATTTTGATTTTCTAGACATGGCATTCACCTACAAACGTATCATCTCTTATTTTCTTCGGGGGCTGCTGTTTATCACCCCGGTAGCAGTTACTCTCTATATTATTTTTCAAACCATTCTGTTTTTGGACAATCTGATCCCTGTCCCACTGCCTGGAATTGGGATTTTGATGGTGTTGGCTTTGATCACCTTTGTGGGCTATTTGGCAAGTTTGTTTTTTGCCAAGCCTATCTTTGATTGGTTTGAAAGGGGGTTGATAAGGATTCCTCTCGTAAATCTTATCTACACGAGTATCAAGGATCTGATGGGCGCTTTTGTAGGAGATAAAAAGAAATTTTCCTCTCCCGTCAAAGTCCAGCTCAGCGATACCTTAATCAGGTTGGGGTTCATTACCCAAGAAGATATGGCGATTGTCGGAGAGCCGGATATGGTAGCGGTTTACTTTCCCCATAGCTACAATGTGTCTGGAAATGTGTTTTTAGTCCCTAGAGATAAAGTAACCCCGCTGGTTGGGATCAAAAGTTCCGATGTAATGAAATTTATGGTGTCTGGAGGGGTTTCTCCATTGGTTTAAGCTATGGCTTGTGATATCTCACAAAAGCTATCCACTCGCCATCTGGCGACCAACTATGCACGTTGATTGTGCCTTGTCCCCCGTAAAATACTTCAGTTAAGTCTCTGATTTCCTTCGTTTCGATAGTTAGTAATCGCAGTTTTACGTCCTTTCCAAAAGGATGGGCACCGTTCTGATCTTCGAGATAGGATATAATTACGGCGGATTTATTATCTGGTGATGGATGGGGAAACCAATTGTCCAGTGCATCATGGGTGAGTTGCTCAGCACCCGACCCATCAGGTTTCATCCGATAAACCTGCATTCGTCCAGTGCGATTTGAATTAAAATAGATCCACTTTCCGTCATAGGAATATTCTGGGCCATCATCAAGGCCTTCGGTATGAGTCAGTCTTTCCTCATCACCTCCTGCCGAAGAAATAGCATAGATGTCCCAGGCTCCTTTCCGCTCAGCACAGTAAACTAATGTTTCTCCATCAGGGCTGATTCCATGCCAGTAACTTGGATGATTAGGAGTGATCAATCTAGGCTCACCACCAGCTATAGGTACTGTATAGATCCGGGAGCCAAGCCCTTGCTCATTTTTACTGAACACCAGTAGTTTACCGTCAAAACTGAGCCCATGATCATTGTTTGCACGTGAGATTTTATCAGGCTGAATTTGCCCTAATTTATTCCCTTGCAAATCTATTTTCTCCAGAAAACCACTGGAATTAATAATTAGAAATTCCCCATCCCGAGACCAATTAGGGGCTTCGAAATGTCTGTTTTCTTTTATAATTGTTTTTTGTTCTCCTGAATAGACGTTGAGTATTACGAGCTCACTGAAAGTCCCTTCTGGGACTTGCTGAGCTATCACGGTAATCGAAAGGCCTACAAAGATGATTGCGAAAAGAACTTTAATCTTGGGCATGATGGGCTTATTTTGCTTGATTCACTTAAGGTAAGCAACTGTGAATAAACTTATTGCATCACTTCTACCAAACATTCATTTCTTTCTGTGAAGCGACCAATTTCCCAAATGACCTGTTGTTGGTGCTTCATCGCTTCTTCAAACCAAGCTTGGTTTTCAGGATCTACCGCAAGCATCAATCCTCCGCTAGTCTGAGGATCGCAGAGTTTCACTAAATCCATTCCTACCACACCTTTGGTTTTTGCGCTATAAGCATTCCAGTTTCGGTATGTATTGTCAGGGAAAATAAACTGGTTAATGTATTCCTGAACCCCTGCTATCATTGGAAGCTTATGGAGATCAATCTGGGCAGAAAGTTCTGACCCTTCGCACATCTCTATCAGATGACCCAGCAAGCCAAATCCGGTCACATCTGTCATGGCATGTACTTCCTCATGGTTACCTAGGATTTCGCCGATAGAATTTAATCTGCAAGCTGTATCAGTCAAGCTTAAGTAATCTGCATCAGAAATCTTTTGTCGTTTTAATGCAGTCGCCAATACGCCAATGCCGAGTGGCTTGGTGAGGTAGATGATATCTCCTTCCCTCGCAGCTTTATTGGTTTTGATTTTATGTGGATGAATAATTCCATTGACTGAAAGGCCAAAGATGGGGTCTTTGGCTGCTATGGAATGCCCGCCTGCCAGTTCAATTCCAGCAGCTGTACAGATTGCCTTAGCGCCTTCCATAACTTTAGCTGCAAGTTCCGGTTTTAGTTTTTCCACTGGCCAGCTGAGAATAGCATTTGCGAAAATCGGCTTCCCGCCCATGGCATACACATCTGAAATAGCATTGGCAGCGGCGATTCTGCCAAAGTCAAAAGGATCGTCCACAATCGGTGTAAAAAAATCAACTGTATTGATCACAGCCAATTCTGGTGATACCTGATAGACGGCGGCATCGTCTTTACTTCCATTGCCAACCAGTAGGTTAGCATCCGAAAAACCGGATGTTCCACTTTTGCTTAAAATCTCATCCAGTACTGCTGGTGCGATTTTGCAGCCACAGCCAGAGCCTTCACTCCATTCAGTCAGCCTTTTGGGGGTGTTTTCCATGGATTTGTGTTTTTATTTCCAGTAGTTTTAAGATGGATGTATCGGGATCTAGACCAGTAAGATCCAGTGAGTAGATTTTATCATCGGCATGTTTTTCTAAATCAAACGTGTAAGCCTTATCGTAGTATATCAACATGTTGGCAATCCAAGATTCATGATTTCCTTCTACGATGGCCTCTATAGCCTGCGAAGTACGAAGACCGCCCAGCCGCTTTTTCAACCTTAACACAGCGAGTATCAGGTCATCAGCTGGGAGAGTTGCATATTCCTCTTGAATCAATTTTATACGTTCTTCCTCTGATTTTACGATATCAATCAATGGTGCCTCCAACATCTGCTGATAGAATAGGTCTGGAAGAATCACCCTGCCGATCTTTCTGCTTTCATTTTCCACCCAAATAGGGTTTTCAGGATTGAGCTTTCGTAAGTCTTCTGCCAGCTTATTTTCAAACTGTTCCACCGTAGGTTGGGCCGGCTGTCCTATAGCCCCAAAGGATGATCCTTTGTGTTTAGCCAGTCTCTCCAGATCTATAACCTGCTCGCCTTTCCCCTGCATTTTTTTTAGGAGGCGTGTTTTGCCGGTTCCGGTTTTTCCGCCTAGAATGATGAAATCCCATTGCTTTCTGACCAGTCCATAACTATAAGTCCGGTAAGTTTTGTAGCCTCCTTTTAATCTATACACTTCGAATCCGACCATATCCAACAGCCATGAAAGGATTTGACTACGCATTCCTCCTCGCCAGCAATAGAGGATGATTCTCTTTTCGGGGAATCTTTTTAAGGTTTCTTTTAAAATCAGATGAAAACGGGGTCCCACCAGTTCAAATCCTTTAACCGTCGCTTCTTCAGATCCCCGTTCTTTATATAGCGTGCCTACTTCTATTCTTTCCAGATTGTTCAGAATAGGAATATTCACTGCTCGGGGAATATGGCTTTGGGCAAATTCCCCCTCACTGCGCGCATCTATCAGCGGATATTGATCTTTTAATTCCCAAAATTCCTCTAGCGAAATGATTTTCTCTGCCATAAGCTTTGAAGATAGAGAAATCCGCTGGAATTGCCTGTAGTTCAGATTAGGCTTATGTGGAAGATTCTCCTGGTTTTTTGCTTCAGGAATTGGAGATGTTTTTGGTTTTTTCTACGGCTTATCTGTTGGGTGTTCATGTAAAAAGCTAATATATCCTTAATCTAAAATTGACAAAACTGGCTTTTTTTCAATGTTTCTTTACCTTAATGAAGAGATTTGAGCACACATGGCTTACAGTTGTTTTTCTGCTTTTTGCGTTCTTTATTCATTTTATCCAGATTGGAAATCTTAGCATCTATATCTTGGACGAAGCTAAGAATGCCAGTGCTGCGATGGAAATGTGGCAGACTTCGGAGTGGGTTTTACCTACGTTTAATGGGCTGCCAAGGTATGATAAACCACCGTTGCACTATTATTTTTTTGGATTGGCATATCAGCTATTTGGGGTTACTCCTTTCGCTGCACGTTTTTTTCCTGCGTTGATGGGCTGGTTGACCATTTGCATGGTGTTTTTTACAGTCAAGCGGAATTTCGGAATAGAGGCAGGCTTGATTTCGGGTTTGGCTCTGCTCGCCTCTGTTCATTGGGTTATCCAGTTTCATTTGGCGGTACCAGATCCATTTCTGATTTTCTTTCTTACAGCCTC
>CBFGUY010000123.1:0-12461 GCA_965651895.1 uncultured Algoriphagus sp.
GAATAAAAATAACTGAAATGAACCAGATATTTTTTTATCAACAACTTCACTTTGTCTTTCACTTTTTCAATAAATTAATATCCAGACGCTTTCCCATTCCATAACTATGAGCAGGAACTCCCTTAAGCAATACATAGTCACCATATGGCTTAGTCACTACCCCGCCTGCCCCTACTATAACTCCATCTCCCAATTCCACACCTGGCAATAAAACCGCCCCAGCTCCCAATCTACAAAATGCTCCAACTTTAGAACCTCCGAGTAAAATTGCCTTTGGGCCAATCTCTGAGAATTCCCCCACTTGGCTATCATGATGAAGTTGAGCTCCTGTGTTGATTAAAACTCCTTTTCCAAGATTTACTTCTGGCCCGACAAACGTTAATGGCATCAAATCCCCATGTGTTTCTTCCTTATTGGAAACATTTGAAAAGTTCAACCAATAAGGGGTTCCACCTAAAGCTATAAAAAGGTCAAAAAACTTACTTCTCAAAATAGGGTTCCCAATTCCTAAGCAGAAGCTAGAATCGCTTTCTAATCGAGATTTAATTTTTTCAATAGACGAATACACTGTAAAACTCTGATTCTTCAAGACAACTGTTCCAATCGATGTATCTTCATCAAAAAAACAAATAGATAATGGATCATACCCTGTATTGATCAACAAAAACAGAACTTCCCTACCATGACCTCCTGCTCCAACTATTACCATGCCCCTAGCTGCATTATCATAAAGATGTCCATCAGTTAATCTGAATGCATTTTTTTAATAGAATCCCATAATGTAAACCTTATGGCTAAGTGTCTATAGATGCTTTTGCCTTAGATTCTTGTACCGTCAACAATCCACATACTTCCCATAAATATTCTGCAAATCCCAAGAGCTTAGAATCCTAAATCCTGACCTTCAGACTCTAGTATTAATGTATTTATTAAAAAAAGTACATAGTACGGGTAATAAGAAATTTACACTCTTTTAATTTTACTCCTTGCTACGGTAGCAATCTTTCTATCAAAATCCCTAAGGTTGCCAGACTCGAAGCTAAGCCTATCCATCCAGCAGCACTTAGTCTTTCACGATCAGGCTTTACCGGCACAACTATTTCTGCTCCCGGCTCCAGTCTAGGATAAAATTTAAGACCTAGCAAGTTACGGGTGCTCTTTGCATCTCCATTAGCGTAAACCACATAGGTTTTGGATTTTCTGGCATTTTCAGTAAATCCACCTGCCTTCGAAATATAACTTTTTAGACCGCGATTGTTATAATACCTAGTAGTGGTCGGCAATAAGACCTCTCCTACCATTCGTACTGTCTGAAGTTCTTTTGGTATTCTTATGATATCTCCCTCCATTAAGATGAGATCATCTTCCCCTCCAGGGTTCCCCATTATTTTCACTAAATCAATCCCTACATAATCTTGCTTTTTCATACGGACTGCATTCATAGCGGAATCTAACCTAATCGAATCAAGGGCAAGAGAACTATCTGACAATTGCTGTGCGGCAGCTTCCTGCTTTTTAATTTGCAACTCGATATCGTGGTCAGTTAGTTTCTTATCAATTCTATCAAAAAGAGCTCCCTCCGCCTCATTGTTCTTTCTATTAAAATCCGCATCCAGATTATCTCTGATCTCTTTCAATTCTTTGATGCGCTTTTCTTCATCAGTTAAATCCTGGAAATATATTGTACGCCGAATCAAACTAGCCCCCTTAGGATATGCAAACTGTGTTACTCCTCCCGCTCTTCTAATTACATCAGAGATTCGCTCATTGGCTGAGGCTATAGCAAATTCTCCCGGATAGGTAACTTCCCCTTGAATAGTTACGATTTGCTCCCTTTCAAAACCAGGACTTCTTCTGATAAAAACATGGTCAAAAGGCTGTAGTGGCTGGTTTCTTTCCTCATCCGTCAGCTCCAAATTTGGATCGATTGCCAAAGTCTTAATCTCTGCAATTTTACCTGAGCTTGCATCTCTTACTCGCCGGGCTATCTCTATGGAAGAATTAGTGGCGGACTCCAATAAACCTCCCGAACGAATAATCAGATCTCCGACAGTCATTTCTGAAGCAAAGGGATAAGTACCTGGATAACTGATTTCCCCAGAAATTTTAACATAATATTCCTCCTTCACATCATACCTGCTAGGTACAAATAAAAGGTCTTCATTTTTTAACGGAACATCCTGTCTAGTCCCCTCCAAAATACCTTTTAGATCAAGTGGCTCAGCTGCCAATGTCAAATCAGCACTGGTTCTGTATAAAGTAGCTCGCGTGGAAAATGCTTCTGGTTTAAGGCCTTGAGCTTTTTCCAGAAGTGTTTTGACAGTTAATCCTTGGTCCTCTAAAGAATATTCACCGGGACGGTTTATTGCTCCTTCCACCTGCACTCTGTTTGAAAACCTCTCTAGAGCCTCACCTATGAGTATTTCATCTCCATCCTGCAGGGTGAACGAGGAAAACTCACTAGATGGAACATCAACCACCTTGCGTTGGTTGTTTTCAATTCTGCGGATGGTTACTCTATCTCTGTATGCCACACTGGTAAAACCTCCAGTATATACATATAGATCCTCCAGAGCTTCATTCTGCTTTACCTCAAAAAGCCCCTCTCTACGAACTGGACCGATGATTTCTACACGGGTTTCAACAGGAGGAACTATAACTACATCATTGTCCTGAAGTGTTATATTTGAGCTTTGGTCTCCCTTAGATAGAAATTCATAAATATCTACTGTAGCTACCAATCTACTGTCCCTATATACCTGGATTTTTCTGAAAGCACCATTTTCGTTGGGTCCGCCAGCTGCATATAAGCCGTTAAAGACTGTAGCAAATGAGGGCAATGTGTACGTTCCAGGTTTGGTAAGCTCTCCTACCATCGAAACTTTGATTGATCGGATATTCCCGAGTCTTAGCTGTATAAAAGTATTGGGATTGGAACCATTTAATCCTGAGTATATCCTACCTAGCGCTGCCTGGATCCTCGAAGTAGCAGCTCCAATAGTCGAACCTCCTACCTGTACAGGCCCTACGTTTGGAATAAATACCCTTCCTTCAGGAGTGACATTGAGATCATATGACTGCTGAGAAGCACCATATACATCCAATAACAACTGATCTCCGGCCCCAATCACGTACGACTGTGGGGTAGGGATATTTAGACTAGGATTAAAATTAAGCTCTCGGTTGTGAAACAGCTTATAACCAAAAATCTTTTTCTGCCTCACAGTCAGATCATAATAGGGATCAGACCTGCGAATAGAATCAAACATATCGACCTCCTCAAATCCAGCAACTGTTCTTCCCCGTCCTCCTTCTTGAGTCTGCTTGGATGAATTTACTGTCATTTGCAATTCAGAGATTCTCTTGCTCAATTTTGCTGCTTCCAACGCTGGCATTCCTCTTTCCCGTGCCAATGCGGTCAACTGATTGGTAGTCAAACCACTCGACTCTGCCCGCTTGATCAACTGCTCTATCTGGGCATCAGATAAATCATCGACTTTTAGGTTTTGTATATCAGAGAGGCTCTGACTTTGTGCGGCAAAGGCTAGCAATAAAAAAATCACCAGTAAAAGGCAATTCATAGAATAGCCCCCCCAAGTTTTCAATTCAATTATTTTCGTATTCAATTCCTATTATATCTGTTTACCAACTGCTAATTTCTGATTTTTAATCTATTCTCAAACGTTTTTATACAGCTTCGCCCTTTCAGTCACATCCGTGCCTAGCCAAACAAACAAAATCTCACCAAAAACTACTTAAGCGCCTACTTCCTTATCAAACAGAACCAGCCCCGTAGAAAGCATCCTCTCAGCTAGCAATGTCAGTACCACTTTTCTGTCTATCATTTCCTCTATCTTACTCGATAGATTTAAAATATAGTCCTCGTTTAGATTATCTCCGGTAACCACTACGTCGATTTTACCTGAATCGATACCTCTGGAAAGATCACCGACCAAAATTACTTGGCTCACTTCGCCCATACGCTCCAGTATTTGCTCAAGTAACTTATCCAGCCCCAGGTACTTACGTATGATTTCTTGGATGTTAGAAAAAAATGGATGTTTTACGTTGGCCTTGTAAGCGATTTTGTTTTTATCTGATTTTTTCACCAAGAATCCTGCCTGTGTCAAATTGTTCAGTTCCTTGCGGATGGAATTGGTGGATTCACCAAACTCATCAGCCAATCCTCTCAAGTGGCTTTGCGTTTGGGAATTAACGAAGAACTTCACAAGTAACCTCAACCTTGTCTTTGAGGTAATTAAGGATTCAAGCATAAAAATCCACTTCCATAGTGAGTAACAAAGGTACTCATTGCAATGAATAGGAAAAACAAAAAGAACGATTTTGATTAAGAATAACGGACTTTAACTATTTTCTATTTATCTCAGCCTATTGTCTGTAAATATTATCCGGTTTTCTCCTGAGGAGTTTTCTGAACAAACTACCACATAGTGCGCTGAAAGCCCCAAGGAAGAACCCTAACACGCCAGTAAACGCAAACAAAACGAATTCATTACCCACCCCCATCAATTCTCCCATTTTATCAGGTAAGGAACTTCCTGATACAGTTGAGATATAGATAGTTTGTCCAAGCCACATCAACCCCATTCCAAGTCCTCCTGCGAAAAAGGCTCCAGTGCCTTTGATATTTGAAATCGCAGCAAGAATAGCAATACCTAGCATTACAGCCCAAAAAGCCAAGAATGGGTTCAATAGCATTACCAACAATGCTGTGAGAACAACAAATAAAATGAACTTCATAGTTTTTACTTTAGAATAGTTTGAAACAAGATTCCTTCTTCCTGTCCAGGAGTTCTTAAATTAAAATCCAGGTATTCACCGTTTGCCCATTTTTCTATGAAATTACTGTAGTATTTACTCCCTGGGTTTCCGGATTGGCCTCCAGGATATATTCCAAAAGCATTGATTTCAGACCCTAATTCCACCACCATTCTCCAACTGGCTCCATGCCGCGCACTCGTTGCATTCAAAATACCGGCCCCTCCTCCTGTGTACACATTCTCCACAGAAAATGATTTAAACTGGGGAACAAGGTGCTGGATTGTGGTTCTTTTATAGTTAGCCCAAGAAAAATCTCCTTCCTCTGCTTCCCATTTTTTCATTTCTGCGAGCATACCCCTAAACCCTTCTTTTACATGTGTTTCTGCAATTTCTATAGTCGGGGTATTTTTGATGTCGAAGAGGGTATCAGTTGGATCATTTTTTATCAGCTTTACCGTTTGATAATAGCTAGGAAGCACTACTTGAGATTTATAGACAGACAATTCCGTCCAGATATGATTATATGCTTTTCTCCACCAGATGTAAAACAAGGTAGGAGCTTTTTGGTTTGGATCAGCATATAGGTCCCATTCCTTAAGTAAGGAAACGTATCTTTTGGCATCTGAATCCGCATCAAACTCATTTCCAAGCAGGTCTAACATCACTGGCAGTGCTTCTGCCGCATGCAGATAATAATCATCAAACTGAAGGGCTTGCATATCCTCTACTGTGATCGCCTTCATTTCGTGGAGCCGTGAATTTAGCCGTCGGTTTCTATAGAATTCATAGCTGTTGTCAAATACATAATAAGGATAGGTAGAATCTGTAGGATGCTGATTTGCTGAGCTGACAAACCCACGGGACGGATTTAAAGTACTGGCATTTTGATCATTTGGAATATAGCCCTGCCATTCCATATTTGGGTCCGCTCCATCCATGAAGAATTTGCCCTGCCCCTTCCATTTCAACGGAAACTTCCCCTGTATCCTCATGGCTATATCGCCACTATTGGAAGCGAAAACAAAATTCTGTGCAGGAGCGGTGAAATTATCCAATGCCGCATTATAGTCCTGCAAATTCTTAGCAGTATTCAGCTCAAGAAATGTCTTTTGCTCATTAGACCCCTCATGCACGTTCCATTTGAGAGCAAAATTCACATCCTGCCGCTTAGAATTAAAGCTCTGGTCATAAACCACCGGGCCATAATGCGTATAAACCACAGTATCAAGAAAGACAGCTTCCCCTTTTACTTTTATTTCCTCTATCCTGAAGGAAGTCTGCCTCCATTTGTCCCCATAGCGATAAGCTTTACGAGTCTCATCCTGAAAAGTGATTTTATACCAATCTCTCGTATCTCTCGTGGCATTGGTCACACCCCATGCGATATTTTCATTGAAGCCAGAGATCACTCCTAAAGCACCAGGCAACGTTGCTCCTTTCACTGAGTGATCTGGAGTAGTTAACTGCATGGAATACCAAAGGGACGGGAGATTTAAACTGAGGTGAGGATCATTTGCCAGAATAGGGTATCCACTCTTAGTTTTAGATCCGGAAACCGCCCAATTATTTGATCCAGTACCTTCTTCGGGCTGGGGCAAAGGATCAATTAACAATAGATCATCTGGATAACTGATACTGTCAGGTCTATTTACTGCCAGGGATTTAAATCCCCACTTATGCCCGGGTTCAATAATAGGCTCTACCCCCTCAGGATATTCCGGATATAGTTTATCAAGCATCACATCACCAAGAATTTTCCGAAGATTGGAATATTCCAGATCCCGGTCCCCCACCAACATATCAGTCATATACTTTAACAATAGTATAGATTTATAAGCAGACCAGTGCTCAGGCCTATAGTCCAGGATTTTATATTCTACGGGCAATCTAGCCTCAGAAAGCTGATCAATGTATTGATTGACCCCATCCGCATAAGCCTCTAGTAGTTTGTATGATTCAGGATCATCCGTTTTGATGAATTCCATCCCCTTTTCAGCACCAAAAGCCAATCCTTTTCGCCGGGTCATTCTGTCCAGATCCAGTGCGATCGGACCAACGATTTCGGAAATTCTACCGGCAGCGGCCATGGTCTGAAACTCCATCTGCCATAACCTATGTTTAGCTGTAACGTAGCCTTGGGCCCGGTACAGATCCTCTTGGTTACTGGCAAAAACATGGGGGATAAGATTTTCATCGTAAACCACCTTCACCTCACTGCTCAGTCTCCCAAGATCTAATTCATCCTCATCCATCTCGCCTTCAGAGAAGCAATTTTGCCAAAATCCGTGATAGGGATCAAGTAAGGGAGCCAGGGGAGGAATAGCGCCAAAAGGGCGGGAAACAGCTATCGCAAGTACTATGGCAAGCACCAAAGTGATTAAAAATCCTACAAACTTCATTGAAAATAGTTAAGTTATAGGACGAATTTAGTCCAATCTCAGAATTATCAAACAAATGGGCAGTTCCTTTTAACTATTCACATAAAAAAGCCCTCAATAAGTAATATACTGAGGGCTTCGTCTTTAATGATTTTTAATTGATGCTTATGGGCAGCTTCAGCTTTTCCCATCGAATGACCAAGCCGGGATTCTGAATATCCATGGACAGAGATTCTTGGCTTCCCGCTTCCCACTCCGGGCTCACTTCCACTCTGAGCACATCATTCTTTTCATCATACTGAAAATGTCCATGTTCCAGATCCCATTCAGAATTGAAAATAACAGTCCAGGAGCCTGTTTCCTTAGGAATCGTAAACAAGGAATACTTACCAGCAGGAAGTTTTTTTCCTTCTACCACCATGTCCTGAGCCAACTCCACATAGGATGCTTCATTGGCCCCCGTTCTCCACACTACATTATAAGGAACTAAATCTCCCCATAGCACCCTGCCTTTTACAGCGGGAGAACCATATTGCACCTTGAAGGGTTTCCCCCCAATCTCTCCCTCTTTTACCATCAACGGGCTAGGACGGGATTCTGCCTTTCCTGCAACTTCAATGGTTTCAGCAGCTACCTCTGATTCTTTGGATTCGGAAACCTTAGGCTCACCGCATGAGCCGATCACCATAGAAGCTATGGCGGCAGACAAAATAGTTTGGTACGTTTTCATATTGGGTAATTATCTATTCGAAATAACTAATAATTAGTAAATGAGCAAAATTCAGGCCTCTAACTCGACAGTCACGATACCATTAATATACCGAAACATACAAAATCCTTCTGATACTAATTAATATTTCAACGTGAAAACAACTATTAAAGTGGAGTGATTATTGCCTATAAAGGTTAAATAAACCATTCCCTCTGATAGGTTCATGAATTATTGCTTACTTTATTGCCAGATCAATCATATTTCATGAAAGTCGTTACCTGGCTCCTCTTTTCCGCCACATTAATATTGTTTGCAAGTGTCTATGTTTCACCGGAATACTTCCGGTATGTAGGACTGCTCCCGTTTTTTATTCCGGTAGCCATCCTATTGAATCTTTTTTTACTGCTCATCCTCATATTATCCTGGAGGAGATTAGCCGTTTTGCCATTATTGGCTTTGTTGATCGGTTATAAATTTTTCCTGGCCACCTTCCAGATCCACCCTAAAAATGACAATGCTGAAGGGCTGAAAGTTTTCTCCTACAATGCCCACATGTTCTATTACAACTCAAAGAACGAAAACTCCCCGGAATCAAATGTGCTCTCCTGGCTACAAGAGCAACCGGCAGATGTCATGGCTTTTCAGGAATTCTACCAGGACAATACCACGCCTTCCCGGGATGCTTTAAAAATCCTGGGAAAGGATTCAAATTACAAGGTTTCTTATCACATTACTGACGGAAATCCAAAAAAACGGTCTAACGGTTTAGCGATTTTCTCCAAATATCCAATCGTGAATGATGGTAAGGTTTTCAAAGCCCAAGGCACCAACGGGGCAATTTTCGCAGATATATTGGTAGGCAAAGACACCATAAGGATTTACAATGCCCATCTAGAGTCTATGAGGATCAACTCGGAAGGATTGGAAAATCTGGATGGAGTCAAAGAAAACTACAGGCAAACCTTGGGGAAACTTCAACGGGGAAGTCTGGCCAGAAGTAAGCAGCTAAACATATTGCTGGAGCATATGTATAACAGTCCCCATCCTTTGATCCTGATGGGTGACCTGAATGAAATACCTTATTCCTACACCTATTTCAAATTGTCAGAAAAATATGAGAACGCCTTCGAAAATGCTGGAAGGGGGTTTGGATTTACATATAACCGCATTTTGTTCTTTCTAAGGATTGATCACATCTTTTCAAGCCCAGAACTTAAAGCCGTACGTTTTAGAACCCATAGGGAAGTGGATTACTCAGACCATTACCCTGTATCGGCGACTTTCACTTGGGAGGGAATTCACCGCGAATAAGTAGAATTTACTGACTTTTTTTCCCACATCCTTTTAAGCGGCAAAAGCAAGATAGGAAGTAGTGCCAAGTCAGCTAGCAAAGCAAAAATCAAGGAAGCTGAAATCAATAAGCCTGTAAAGTGTGTAACTCCAAATTGACTGAATATCAACAAGCCAAATCCCGAAACAAGCACTGCGGTAGTTAGGACGAGCGCCTTGCCGGTTTCCAAATAGGTTCGTTTTAAGGCGTAGATAAGGTTCTTTCCTGAAGAAAGTTCGACTTTGAGCCTACTCATAAAGTGGATACTGTCATCCACCGCTATACCAAACGCTACAGTAAAAAGTATCGCCGTAGTCAACTTGAACTCTATCCCCATAATGTACATCAAACCCAACATCCAAAGAAGAGGGATCAGGTTAGGAATCAATAGAATAAATGAGATGCGCCAGGACCTGAACAAAAATCCGATTATTACTGCTACCAATAAAAATGCTATTCCCAGCCCTCTTCCCATCTGCAATGTGACGGATCTATGTCCCTTGTCTATCAGATAGGCTGTGCCGGTCCACTTTACGTGAAGCAGACTTGGGTTTACATGTTCTTCCACATATTCATCTAGTTGTCTTCTGAGCTGTGTCATTTTCAGAGAACCAAGGTCTCCAGCTCTACCGCTGATTCTACCGGACTTCCTATTCTCGCTGATCACCTTGAAATCAGCTTTATTAGTCAGGTCTCTGTCCAGCCAGCGATCCATCCGTTTGTGCTGGCCTCTAGATGGCATTCGGAAGGCTTCTGGGGAACCCTGATTCTGAGCCTGATTTAAAGATTTCACCAGCGTCAGTGGGGAAACCGATTGGGCATTTCCAAATAAGCTGGCAATTTTACTTTCTACTTTTTCCAACTCCAACAGCACATCATAGTCCAAAAGTGAGGAAGCTTCTTCCCCAACAACTAGGGATATTTCAAGAGGATTAGACCCTCCATAGTTATGATCAAAGTAGGCAAAATCCTGCTGAATGGGATGATCAACAGGGAGATTGTCAAGCAAATAGCCATTAATCTGAATCTTAGACCCCATTAAAACACATATAACTGTAATCACAATGAATGAAAAAACAATCAGCCTTTTATGGCTTAATTGCCAGGCGAAGATCTTATGCAAAACATCTGGCTTTTCAAACCTCTGGGAAGCAGGATTGATTTTGACTGGAATCAAAAACAAAAGTCCCGGAGCAATACAAACAACAGAAACAAACATGACCAAAATGCCTAGTCCGGTGGTCCATCCAAAATCCTGAAGCGCAGGTATGCTGGTAAAATAAAGGGATAAAAACCCCAAAGAGGTGGTCAGCATGGTCAGCCAAACCGGTACAATCAGTTCTTTAAAAACTTCGTGGATTGCAATATCTTTAGGTATTCCGCTTTTTAGCTTTTTGATCAGATGGGTAAAAAAATGAACCAAAGCACTCAGTCCCACAATCAGGAAAATAGTGGGTTGCATCACAGACATCACGTCAAAGGGCTTCCCAAGAACAACAAGTAATCCAAAAGCCCATGCCACACCTGTAATAAGAACCAGTAGTGGAATAAATACAGCCCACCAGGATCGAAAAATCACGACCAGCAAGAACAACATCATCAGGATAGAGCCCCCGAAAAACATCCCAAATTCTTTTTGCATCAGCTGAACAAAATCACCTTGCATCTGGATTTTACCGGCAATTGCTTTGGGCTTGATTTCATAGCGGGTAAATACACTACGGATAGAGTCATATAATAGGTCCCCTTCAGCCTTGGATATATTTTGGCTGTTCTTAATCCACAATAGAAGCGAATTTTCATCTTTTGAGATCAAGCGGGAGCTAAACTGCTCCGCTTGTCCGGCAAATTCCCCAAGAGATTTTTCATCTGACCAATCCAGGACTTTTTTATAATTCACCCCAAAAACCCCTATTATAGGCTGTTCCAAGTTTAGGATAGAAATGACTGTGTCTATTTGATCAAGTTCTTGAAGGGCTGATTGAACCTCGCTGGCTTTCTTTAAGAAATCAGTCATGAAAAGCTCGCCTTCAGGATTACTCAAGGCAACAAGCAAGTAGTCATTATCATTTTCAAACTGATTTCTATAGCTCAGGTAAAAATCAAGATCCTCATCGTCCTGGGGAAAGAAAGTTTCGAAATCATAATTAAACTGAGGAACCGGACGGTATATGATCAGCATTATACTGAGCACGGCAGTAAGTAGTAAAAAAATATAGGCAGTTTGTTTTTGGAACATCTGGTGATGGAGGTTGGGGTTTATTCCACAAATTCTTTCCAAGTATAATAAGTTTGAGACTGCTTTGTTTCAAATCAATTCCATTTAATGTCCGAACTGATTAACTTGCCGGAAGTTGTAAACCAAAGCAGAAAAATGAAGCAATACCACGATTTGATGAGAAAAATCCTTGATGAAGGAGCTGTCAAAGGAGATAGAACCGGAACCGGGACCCGAAGTATTTTTGGCCATCAGATGCGTTTTGACCTTTCGGAGGGTTTTCCTGTAGTCACAACCAAAAAACTACATCTGAGATCCATCATAATCGAGCTCTTATGGTTTCTCAAAGGTGATTCAAATATCAAATACCTGAATGACAACAAAGTGTCCATCTGGAATGAATGGGCAGATGAAAACGGTGACCTGGGCCCGGTTTATGGTTATCAGTGGCGTCATTGGCCGGATGGAAAGGGAGGCGAAATCGATCAGATCAAAAACCTTATCCATCAGATCAAAACCAAGCCGGACAGTAGAAGGCATATTGTGAGTGCATGGAATGTGGCTGACGTTGATAATATGGCTTTGCCTCCATGTCATACCATCTTCCAGTTTTATGTAGCCGATGGGAAATTGAGCTGCCAGCTGTATCAGCGTAGTGCTGATGTCTTTCTGGGGGTTCCTTTTAACATTGCATCCTATGCCCTATTTACCATGATGGTAGCTCAGGTCTGTGGGTTGAAGCCAGGAGAATTTATCCATACTTTTGGAGATGCCCATCTATATTCAAATCATTTGGAGCAAGCAGAACTGCAATTGAGCAGGGACATAAGGGAGTTGCCGACGATGAAAATCAATCCTGAGGTGAAGGATATTTTTGAATTTAAATACGAGGATTTTGAATTGCTCAATTATGATCCACACCCACATATAAAGGCTGCTGTAGCGGTATAATAAGTAAAAGTTCAAAAGGTCAACATCACCTAAATAAAAAAGAGGCTGTCTCAAAAGTAGCTAGTTTAAAAGGCTAGTCGATTTCTCGGC
>CBFGUY010000124.1:0-12282 GCA_965651895.1 uncultured Algoriphagus sp.
CAGTGGAACGATTCCCCTTAGTTTTATTTCTGCCGACTCCTTTCATAAACCTAACCTGTCCAGCTTCTGGAGAAGCAGGACAACCTCCTATCTGCGACTCTCTGCGTAATCCTACGCGACCTTTGTGGTTAAAAAAAATCACTATTTTCACACTTACAATGACAGCCCTCGAACAAAATATAACTACCTACTTTGGAGTGATGCGTCAGGATAGTTTGCATTCTATAAGCTCCCGCTTTCACCCGGAAACGCTTAAAAAAGGAGATTATTTTTTGAAGGCAGGCAAGCCTTGCAACAAGCTTAGTTTTATTAAATCAGGGCTTTTGAGAGTTTACAAGCAGACGGAAGACAAGGAAGTCACACAATGGATTTCTAGTCCAGGCTATTTTGTGGCAGATCTTTCCAGTTTACTTTTTGGCACTCCAGCTCGCTGGACTATCGAAGCCTTGACAGATGCTGAGCTTTTCACCATCAGCGGAAAGGATTATAAATCCATCGGAACTATTGTTCCCAATTGGCATGAACTTGAAAAATTATTTATCGCCAAATGCTTTACCTTTTTAGAAGACCGGGTTTTTACCCACTTGTCCATGACTGCAGAAGAACGCTACATGCATTTCTTCAAGTACAATAAGGAGCTTTTCAACCAGGTCCCACTCCAATACATCGCCTCTATGCTAGGAATGACTCCAGAGACATTCAGTAGAATCAGAAACAAACAACTCACCAAGACTTCTTGATATTTATCAAGAGCGCTCTCCCTTCTACTTCCCAATTTTGCACCACACTAATTCACTCGAAAATGAGGAACTTACTAAAATTGGAAGAAGCAGCAATATTTATGCTAAGCATTTATTTATTCAGTACATTAGACTTTGCCTGGTGGTGGTTTCCAGCGCTCTTGTTAGTGCCTGATGTAGGAATGATCGGGTATTTATTCAACCCGAAAACTGGAGCTTTCATATATAATCTCTTCCATCACCGCTTGGTAGCGGCCGCTGTCGCTTTCTACGGACTGGTATTTGAAAATGAGTATTGGATACTTGCCGGGATCATACTATTCGCTCACATTTCCTTTGATAGAATGATGGGCTATGGCTTGAAATTCAACGATAGCTTTCACCATACACATCTTGGAGGGATTGGGAAAACCGGCAAAAGTTGCAAATCAACATACGATTAACACAAAAAAAGACACCCACAACACACTCGTTTTCAGTAAATTATTTTATTACCAAATCCATTTTGTGTAATTTTGGAATTAGATTCCTAATTTACACATAATGGATTATTTTGATAGACATATTAAGGCTTGAAATACTTCCAAAAAACAGCTCCTGAAAGTGCTGCGAAACTTATCTATGCCGGAAATTTAAACCATGAGCGAGATGGAATACAGATTAGTAATTTTCAAACTCTATGAATCTATCACTTACTATCTTTAAGGAAATCCAGCTTCTGCAAAATTAGGACAACTCTAAAGCTGCGCTCTCTGCGTAATCCTCCCTGGTCTTTGTGGTAAAATAAGAATGAAAGCAGAATTGATCCGCCAATCATGCCTCTAAAATTGGCTTTTTCGCTATTTTTGCGGCTCAATTAATTCCTGATTATGTCTATTGCCAGCAAATACGATCCAGCAGCTACCGAAGCCAAGTGGTATGCCTACTGGATGGAGCACAAGCTTTTTTCTTCGAAAGTAGATCCGAATAAAGAGCCTTACACCATTGTAATCCCACCACCAAACGTCACAGGCGTCTTGCACATGGGACATATGCTGAACAATACCATTCAGGATGTATTGATCCGTCGCGCCAGAATGCAAGGCAAAAATGCCTGCTGGGTTCCCGGCACTGACCATGCCTCTATCGCTACGGAGACGAAAGTGGTGAACTTGCTGAAAGAACAGGGAATCGATAAAAAATCCATTTCCCGTGAAGAATTCCTGAAATATGCCTGGGAATGGAAAGAGAAATACGGAGGGATCATCCTAGAGCAATTGAAAAAGCTAGGCGCTTCCTGCGATTGGGACCGTACGGCTTTCACCATGGACGAAGGACTGAGCGATGCGGTGATCTCTGTTTTTGTGGACCTGCACAAAAAAGGAAAAATCTACCGTGGCATCCGTATGGTCAACTGGGATCCCAAAGGAAAAACCGCGCTATCTGATGACGAGGTGATCACCAAGGAAATCGCTTCCAAACTATATTACATCAACTATAAGATCGAAGGATCGGAGAATGAATTCCTTACCATAGCTACTACCCGACCGGAGACAATCATGGCCGATGTGGCGATCTGTGTGAATCCAAATGATCCTCGATTTACTCATTTAAAAGGTAAAAAGGCTATTATTCCACTGATCAACCGCGCCATTCCGATCATCGAGGATGAGTATGTGGATATGGAGTTTGGTACAGGCTGCCTGAAAGTGACTCCTGCGCACGATATCAATGATTATGAACTGGGGCTGAAGCACAAGCTGGAAGTAATCGACATCCTGAACGATGACGGCACACTTAACGAAAAAGCTCAGATTCTGGTGGGAGAAGATCGTTTTATCGCCAGAAAAATGATCGGAAAGAAATTGAAAGAGATCGATCAGTTGGAGAAAATCGAAGATTACAAATCCAATGTGGGCCATTCTGAACGAACGGATGCGGTAATCGAGCCGAAACTTTCTTTGCAGTGGTTCCTGAAAATGGACGAAATCACCAAGCCGGCACTTAGCTCGGTGATGGATGATGTGATCCAGTTATATCCGCCAAAATTCAAGAACATGTACCGTTCTTGGATGGAAAATGTACGCGACTGGTGCATCTCCCGCCAGCTCTGGTGGGGACATAGAATTCCGGCATACCACCTTCCAAACGGGGAATTTGTAGTTGCAAAAACTGCGGAGGAAGCTTTGACAATCGCCAATGAGAAATTTGATGGCAAATTCACCTTGACGGATCTACAGCAGGACGAAGATGTATTGGACACTTGGTTTAGCTCTTGGCTTTGGCCGATTTCGGTTTTTGATCCTGAAGTATTTACTACCGGTAAGCCGAATGAAGAACTGAAGTATTACTACCCTACCAATGATCTGGTAACTGCACCGGAGATTTTGTTCTTCTGGGTGGCACGTATGATCATTGCCGGGTACGAGTACATGGGCGAGAAGCCTTTCAAAAACGTGTACCTGACAGGTATCGTCCGCGATAAACTCGGCAGAAAGATGTCCAAATCCCTAGGCAACTCACCCGATCCGCTGGATCTGATCGCTCAGAACGGCGCTGATGGGGTACGTACAGGAATGCTCTTCTCCTCTCCTGCCGGTAATGATTTGCCTTATGATGACAAGCTGGTAGAGCAGGGAAGAAACTTTGCCAACAAAATCTGGAATGCGTTTCGTCTGGTAAAAGGCTGGGAAATCGATCCGAATCTGGACGGTTCGGCCAATGTTTCAAGTATAGCATGGTTTGAAAACCGATTTAACCAAGCCTTGGTAGAAATCAATGAGCACTATGAGAAATTCAGGATTTCCGATGCCTTGATGACTACATACAAGTTGGTTTGGGGGGACTTCTGCTCTTGGTATCTGGAGATGATCAAGCCCGAATATCAGCATCCAATCGATCAGGCGACGTATGATAAAACCATTGCGCTTTTCGAAGATATCCTGAAAATTCTACATCCGTTTATGCCATTTATCTCTGAAGAACTATGGCATCAGATCAAGGAAAGATCCGTGGAAGAGTCTCTGATTTTAGCCTCATGGCCTGAATCAAAAGCTTTTGACACCAAAATCATCGAGGAAGCCAATCAAGTGTTTGAGGTAGTTTCGCAGGTAAGAAATCTTCGTGCATCCAAAGGAATGTCACCAAAAGAATCGCTTGACTTGACCATCAATGCCAAAAACGAAGGGTTATATGGTCGATTCGAAGCTGTTTTGAATAAGCTGGCAAATCTTTCTTCGCTTAATTTTGGCGAGAAAGTAGCCAACTCGATCAGCTTTGTGGTGAAGTCCGATGAATGCTTTGTACCTATGGGCGACTCGATCAATGTGGAAGAGGAAAAAGAAAATATCCAGAAGGAGATCGATTACACCAAAGGCTTCTTGAACTCGGTGATGAAAAAACTCAGCAACGAGCGGTTTGTGGCCGGGGCTCCTGCCCAGGTTATAGAAATGGAGCGTAAGAAGCAAGCTGATGCTGAAGCCAAAATCAAAGCTTTGGAGGAAAGTCTGGTAAAATTGGGATAACCTTTGAGGTTTCTAAGACCTCGAAGGTTTGGAGGAAATATAAGCCTTACAAGATGACCTAATGGAGGCGATTTGATACTACACACTTATTCAAAGAAAAATCCGGAGCCGCAACACTTCGGATTTTTTATATCCTTTTGGTGAAAAGAGACTTTTTGGTTTAAATTGGAAAGATGGAACAAGACGTGCGATGGCATCAGCGACTGGAAAACTACTCTAAAGCCCTTGGTCAACTTGAAAAGGCTGTTTCTCTTTCTCAAGAACGGGAGTTAAGTGATTTGGAAGAACAAGGACTTATTCAGGCTTTTGAATTTACGCATGAGCTGTCTTGGAATCTACTAAAGGACTATTTGATATTTCAAGGCAATTCATCAATAACAGGCTCCCGGGATGCAACAAGGGAAGCATTTCGCTTGGGTTTGATTGCTGATGGAGAAAACTGGATGGAAATGATCAAAAGTCGAAACCAGTCATCCCATACTTACAATGAAGCTGTAGCTGACGAAATTTCATCTAGGATTACAGAAAATTACCATCAACTTTTCAAAGCACTGGAAGACAAAATGTATGAGCTCAAAGCTAAAAACCCGTGAGGATTTCGGATTACCGGACAAAACTATTGAAAAAATGCATCAGGTTTTTAGAAATCACCCGGCAATTGAAAAAGCTGTGCTGTATGGTTCAAGAGCCTTAGGAACATATCGTCCCAATTCTGATATTGATCTGACGTTGGTAGGAGAAAATTTATCTTTTACAGAGCAGCTTGAGATAGACAATGAGTTGGATGATTTGCTTTTACCCTATCAAATTGACCTTTCTGTTTTTCATAGATTAGATCACAAAGGGCTGATTGACCATATTGAGAGAGTAGGAAAAACATTCTACTTGAAATAATTAAATGTGATTATTCGAGATTTTTCCCCGGCTGTTCGTGAGGACACGAACAGTGGCGAAAGAATTGCATTTCCGAAGAGCGTCCAAGTCCAGCTTCTGGAGAAGCAGGACAACCGTGTCCTCCGCGCTGCGGTTAAAATCCAAAAACAAAAGCCCGACTGAAATCCACTTCAGCCGGGCTTTTGTATTGATCTTTATTGAAACTTATGCCGCGTTTCTTGCAGCATTGATTATCCCGAACATACTTCGCAAGATTAATTTCTCAAGTACTTCTGAAGATTTACCTGTTTCAAGTATTTTCTGAATAGCATATTGCTGTACCGTAATCAGCGGCAATACAATTCGCTCACGGATCTCGATTGATCTCTTAATCACTTTATTATCTCCCATCAATTCATCCATGGAAGAAACCTCCTTCAATTTTTCAATAGATCTAAGGTATTCATCATACATGATTTCCCAGAGCCCTCCGTAATTTTCGTCTTCTTTCAAATAAGCCGTAGCAGGATAAAAACACTTGGTCAGGGACTGCATGGAATTGCCCAGCAATGCACGGAAGAATAAGCTATTGTCATATAGCTCCTTCAAGTCTTCCAATTTGCCTTTCTTTTCCAATACCTCTATAGCAGTGCCCACTCCATAGAACCCAGGAATATTCTGCTTCATCTGAGCCCATGAGCCTACAAAAGGAATAGCCCGGAGATCTTCAAATTTCAAGCCCTCCCCCTTACCTCTTTTCAAAGGTCTGGAACCTATATTAGTCTTGCCAAAATATTTTAGCGGCGTCACGTGCTCCAGGTAAGGAACAAACTTTGGATGGTTTTTGAATTTCTTATAGGATTCATAGGCTTCACCGGCGAGTTCATCGATCAGTGCCCGCTGCTGAGTATTTAGATTCTTATCAGCACCTCCATAAAGATGATTCTCTAAACCTGCGCTTAGCAGTTGTTCGAAATTGTAGGTGCATGACGCCACTTTGCCATAATTGGCAGAAATAGTCTGACCCTGTATGGTCACCTGTATCTCGGAATTTTCCACTTTTTCCCCTAGGGATGCATAGAAATTATGCATATTCCCTCCACCTCGCGCAGGAGGCCCCCCTCTTCCGTCAAAGAAGACTACCTCAATTCCATTTTCCCGGGACACACGGGTCATCTCCTCTTTGGCTCTAAGAATAGACCAATTTGCCTGTAGGTACCCTCCATCTTTGGTCCCGTCGGAGAAGCCAAGCATGATAGTCTGCTTGTTCCCTCTATATTCCAGATGCTTTTTGTATTCTGGAAGCTTATAGAGACTGGTCATGATCCCAGGCGCTTCGGCCAGATCGTCGATTGTCTCAAATAGTGGCACAATATCCAACGGTAGATTTTCCTTATCCGCACCTAGGGTCAGTTGGGCAAGTTTGAACACTTCCAGCAGATGCTTTCTGGATTGGCAATTGGAAATAATGTAGCGGTTAAGGATTTCCTCTCCATTTTCCTGCTGCACGGCATCTATTATCCCCAATGACTGGAGCATTTCCTGGTTAAATGGATCCTGAAAAGATACGATTTCAGGTAATTCCGTAAGTCCCATAATCTGAGCAATCTGCTCATCTTCAGTTCCTTCCAGTTTTTTACCTTGAAGCTGGAAAATCTCTTCTATCAGCGCATCATGTTTGCGGCTGTCCTGACGCATATCCATGCATGCGAAATGGAAGCCGAAAATCTTCACCTTCAGGATAAACTGATCCAATACTTCCAGAAAAAGTCCTTCGTGGTATTTGATCAGGCCTTCTCTGGCAGAAAGCAAGTCTGCAAGCAACTGATCTTTGCTTTGGTAAACCGGATTATTTTCAAACAAGGTAGCATATAGGCCACGCTCAATGTTTATCAGGATTTCTTCTACATGCTTAAAGGTCAGTCTCCTTCTCACTTTACGGACATCCCGATAGTAACATTTAAGCACCCATTTTTTCAGGCGGTCAGCTACCTGTTTAGTTATTGTATGAGTTACAAAAGGATTGCCGTCACGGTCTCCCCCTGGCCAAAAACCAACCTTGAGTAAACCTGGGTTTTCCCAATCGTGAAGAGAAATGTCCAATGAGCCAAGTAAGCGGGTCATGATATCGGCAATACTCTCATAGAATATATTCTCCAAAAACCAGATTAAGCTCACCGCTTCATCATATGGAGTGGGTTTTTCACGCTTGGTAAAGCCAGTTTTTCCCAATTGCTGTAAAAGGGAATTGATTTTACCTATATCATCCGTACGAATTGCATTCTCCAGGTCTGTGATAATCGCCAGTACATTTCCTGGATAGAATTGTGTGGGGTGGGCAGTAAGGGTAAGCCTTACTGAGAAAGTCTTCAACTTCTCGATCAGCTCTTCCCGTTTATTGTCGTTATCAGTCCGGTCTATTAGCGCTTTAATCGTTCCTTTTCCTTTCAGATCATGGATTTTTTCATAAGCTGCATCTTCGATAGAATCAAACAGCACCACTTGCCTTTCTACGTATTGAATCATTTGAAATAGCAAATCAGACTGCTGAGACTCCGTAGAGTCAGGCATCAACTCATCGAAAAACCCTGCAATAATTTCCTTTGGAGTTAATCCTTTCTGGAAACCATCCTGACAAGCCGTACCCAAAATTGGAAGTAATGTTCCGGTACGGTAGATGTCACTGAAGGGAAGATCTAAAAATAAACTGTTGTAAATCGTGAAGCGCTTGGCTACTTGGGTATCATAGGTTTTGTACATTATTCATCTTCCTTTTTAATGGTTGAGCAAATTAGTAAAAATTCTAAAAAACGAAACAACTTTTGCCTATTCATTAACAAATAATCCGATTTACATTCTTTTTATTAACCAAACGAATCATTTTTCAATAAAAATACAAATATAGCATCTCATATAATTCTTTATCTTTCGCTATGAAGAAACCACTTTTAGCAGCAGCCATACTTGTGGGTTCCCTTGCCTGCTCCACCGATAAAACCACAGAAATGACCGAAGCTCCAATAACCTACTCTTTTTTGGTAGGCACCTATACAGAGGAGGCGAGCCAGGGTATCAACCAACTTGATTTCACACCCTCGGAAAACACACTGATAATACGGACAGTCTTTCCTGAAATACAAAACCCTTCTTTTGTCGTGGCTAATTCTACAGGGGATTTGGTCTATTCCTTGGAGGAAATAAACAAAGTTCCCGGCGGAAATGTCGTTAGTTTTAGCCGTTCCACCGGAGAAGACAGCCTAACTCAAGTTAGCGAAACACCAAGTTTCGGGGATCACCCTTGTTACCTTGCACTTTCGCCTAATGAAAAATTCCTTACGGTAGCCAATTACAGCGGTGGAAACTTAAGTGCTTATAAAATAGCCCCTAATGGAGAATTGGCTCATCTGCAGACTATTCAGCACACTGGAAGCAGCATCAATAAGGATAGGCAAAACGCTCCCCATGTACATAGTACAGTATTCAGCCCTGACGGAAAGCACCTACTTGCTGCTGATCTAGGCACCGATCAGATTTACGTTTATGCTTTTGACGAAGACGCTCCAGAGCCTCTGACTTTAAGCAACACCTATAAAACCCAGGCTGGCGATGGTCCTAGGCATCTTGTTTTTGCTACCGATGGTGCTGAGGTATTTCTCTTGCAGGAACTGACGGCTGTACTGGAAGTATTGGATTTCAGCGAAGGCAAGCTTACTTCCAAGCAAAGAATTTCTCTTGTAACCGATGAATTCACCGGTGGAGTTGGAGCTGCTGAGGTACGGGTTTCCCCTGATGGAAAACATATCTATGCATCCAATCGTGGAGATGCCAATACACTTTCGGTATTTACCAAAAAAGATGATGGGAACTACTCACTGATCCAGCAGGTAGATTCCGGGGGAAAGATGCCTAGAAATTTCAACCTAACTGCGGATGGCAAGTACCTTCTTTCCGCCAATCAGGCAAGCAACGATATTGTGGTATTTGAGCGGGATGAAGAAAGTGGAGAACTCAGCCAAACTTCCATGAAGGTAGAAGTCCATAAGCCCGTGTATTTATTCAGACTAGGTGATTAAGAAGGTTCCTCCCAAGCAAGGTCTAAATTATATCTGATATGCCCTTGAGTAATCTCCAGGGGCGATTCCAGGTTATTGCTGTATAATTTACCAGTTCCCAGTCCTTGTGGAATACTAGCTCCCAAGTAATCCGCAAACTGGGAGATAGCATTAAGCCCAATGTTGCTCTCCAGTGCAGAAGTCATCCACCATCCTATCCCCCGTTCCTCAGCGAGTGCGATCCAATCTTGGGTCTCCACTATCCCACCTAACAAGGTTGGCTTAAGTATGATATGCTGTGGCTGTATAGCATCCAGCAGACCAGCCTTGTTTTTTACTCCGATCAATTCTTCATCCAGAGCGATGGGGAGAGGCGTGGCTGCGCAAAGTTGCTGCATGGCACTCCAGTTACCTGCTTTAATCGGCTGCTCTATGCTATGGAGATCATATTTGGCAAGTTGCTCCAATTTTACTCCAGCTTCTTCTACAGCAAAAGCTCCATTCGCATCTACTCTTAAAACTATTTCATCTTTGGAAAAACGGCTCCGGATATACTCCAGCAAATCCAACTCCTGCCGAAAATCTATAGCCCCTATTTTCATTTTGAGGCAGTCAAACCCATCTGCAAATTTCTCCTCGATCTGCGCCAGCATAAAGTCCTTTTGCCCCATCCATATCAACCCGTTGATGGGAATGGTTTTTCTTCCCGCTGCAAAATCCCCTTCGAAAATCTTCTTTTCACCCCCGTTTAGTAAATCAAGAATGGCTGTTTCCAGGGCAAACCTTAAACTAGGCAATTCGAAGGGTATTAATTTGCCCAATTGGATCAATACGCCTTCTTGATCGATTTCCCACTTCACTTGCGACAGTTCCTGAAGGGTTTCATGAAGAACTTGCTCAAAATCCTCTCTATCATCCAAACTTAATTTCACCAATGGGGCTGCCTCTCCCCAACCTACCTTTTGAGATTCTCCTTTGAAAAACGCTTTGATCCAATATACTTCTTTGGTCTTCAATACTCCCCTGGAGGTTCCGGCATCAAACTTGAAACTCAAGGTTCTCTTTAGGTAATCGAAAGTGATTTGGGCAAAATCGGACATGGATAAAGTAAGGTTTAGGCAGGTACTTGAAATGAGTTGAGCTATATTTGCAGGCAGAATAACAGCACCTATGCAGATCCCAGCAATTGATTTAAAAGAATACGAATATACACTACCCGAAGATAAGATTGCCAAATTCCCCCTGGCAACCCGGGACGCTTCAAAATTATTGCTTTATAATTCAGGTAAGATTTCCCACCTAAATTTCAACAATATCCCCGAGTTACTTCCGGCAGACACCTTGCTGGTTTACAATGACACCAAAGTCATCCCGGCACGGCTTATCTTCCAGCGGGAGACAGGTGCAAGAATTGAGATTTTTTTACTCCAACCAATTGCTCCCACTACAGTGATCCCCGAAATCATGCTGGCCCGACACCCTGTAGTATGGGAAACGATGATCGGAAATTCAAAAAAGTGGAAAGACGGGGAAATTTTAAAAGGCCAGGTTCAATACGGAGCAAATACGATCAGTCTTTATGCAAAATTAATTGACAGGGAATCCCGCCAGGTAGAGTTCTCTTGGGACAATTCAGAGGTGGCTTTTGTAGATCTGGTAGAAGCCAGTGGAGAAGTTCCCCTTCCTCCTTACCTAAACCGAAAACCAATAGAAGAGGATAAATCTCGCTACCAAACCGTGTATTCGGAAAAAGAAGGTGCTGTAGCCGCCCCAACAGCTGGTTTGCATTTTACAGAGGAAATATTTCAAAAACTTAAAGCCAAAGGCATACAGCAAGCCCAGGTCACACTCCACGTGAGTGCGGGCACGTTCCAGCCGATCAAGGCTTCCCAGATCACTGAGCACCCTATGCACAGTGAGCAAATCCATGTCACACGGGAGACTATAGAGCGGATATTACCCAATCTAGGACAGGTAGTAGCCGTGGGCACCACTTCAGTACGTACTTTGGAAAGCTTGTATTGGTTTGGCGTAAAGCTACTTGAAAAAAAAGGGGAGGATCTGCATATCGAAAAGCTATTCCCTTATCAAGAGAGAATGAACCTGCCATCAGCCAAATCCTCCTTTGAAGCCATTCTTGCCTACATGGAAACCAAAGGACTGGATACACTTATGGGCACTACCGAGATATTTATTTTCCCGGGTTATAGATTTAAGGTTGTCAGGGGTCTGATCACTAACTTCCATCAGCCAGGCTCAACACTGATCCTATTGATCGCAACGATACTTGGGGAGGACTGGAAACGGGTATATGGGGAAGCGTTGGAAAAAAACTACAGATTTTTAAGCTATGGAGACAGTAGCTTGCTTTGGATACAATAAAGCACAAAAAGCGCTATCCAATCCGATAAAAGCAAAATTCCATAATCAGACCTGCGAAAAATTGTATTTCGAAAAGTCTGAATAATCTATTTCTTTCACCATCAGGATCAGGGCATTGGAAAATTCCTGTTTGCAGGCACAAACAGCATGGGGAAAACATGGGTCACTGGACGGAGTGATCTGTAGAGAACCAAAAAAACGGTTGAGTTCTTCCAGGGAATCAGAACTGATCGTAACGCATCCTACATTGGTATTACAGTTTTTGATCAGGAATTGTGCGGTAGATGTCTGGATTATCATATGTTCGGATTTTAATGATTGTCAAATTTAGGGCTGGCAGATGACAAAAAAATACCCTGTACAGGGTATTTTTTCTGTTTCGGGAAACAAATTGTCAAATTATTTTATTTGATTTTCAGCCCATTAGCCAAAAAGAAGAAATCATTAAATTCCTATTGGGTAATGATTTGTTAAAGTCTGATCATTTGGTTTATATTTGCATCGCTTTACAAGGTATTACCGATGAAAACCATCAGGAATCCTGGAATTCATGGGAGAGATGCATTGTAAAGTGAGATTAAGCCGATAAAACATTCCTAGAGGGTTGGGTGAGTGGCTTAAACCAGCAGTTTGCTAAACTGTCGTACGTGTCAAAGCGTACCGGGGGTTCGAATCCCCCACCCTCTACACTTAAAGCCAACTTTAGAAATAGGGTTGGCTTTTCATTTTTTT
>CBFGUY010000125.1:0-12166 GCA_965651895.1 uncultured Algoriphagus sp.
ATCAAATATCTATGCTTAAAATGAACAGCTCCCCAGATATTCTGACTGATCCGATTTCCAGTGGACTGGTGTAACCTGAGGGCAAAATCAAGACTATGTTTGCCTATGATTCTATGTGGCTTTGCTTTTTTTACCCCAGAGACACATACCTTTCATAGTTTTACCCAGAGACACGTGAATTCTCCGCTGTAGGATTAATCCTGAATTAACTGATCATTCAGATGGCGCTCATACGAACTTCACCACGTCGTCTGCGAGACACAGACCAAGGCGGAAGAGCAGTGCACTAAGAGCAGGATCACATCGTATACAAACTTGGTTTTTCATCTTGGGGAAATGAAAGACGATGTTTGGGGATGATTTGGCTCCTATCTGATCAGTCCATTAATTTTGGACATTCCCAGATATCGGACTCTTCCATTATCTTTAGAATCCCGAGTATTGAAAGATCGATGACATCCTATAATCCCAAACCATGAGAAAACTCATAGCACTTGCATTTCTTCTTCCTTCACTGGCTTTTGCCCAGGCGAAAGTTGATACCATTGAGGTATTCAGCGAAGCCATGAATAAAACACTTAAGGCTGCCGTCACCACACCCTCTACCTACGATGGAACTGCCCAATTCCCGACGCTATACCTGCTACATGGCGGAAGTGGAGTTTTTTCCGATTGGCACCATAAGGTCACTGAACCTGGCCTGGTCAACAGGATGGCTGAAGAATACAAGCTGATCATAGTCACCCCGGGAGTAGGCCCTTCGAGTTACTATTTTGACAGTCCCGTGATGGATTCCGTACAGTATGAAACCTACATCACAGCTGAACTAATTCCTCACATAGATAAAACGTACAAAACGCTAAATAGGAAAGAATCCCGAGCCATCACCGGACTTTCTATGGGAGGTCATGGAGCGATAATGCTCAGTGCCAAGCATCCCGAATTGTTCATAGCAGCCACTAGCATGAGCGGAGTGATGAATATAGACACCCGCTTATGGAAAGTTCCGGAAGATTTCAGCAAACTAAGGCGATCGCAGCAGCAAGAGATGCTAGGTAAAGATCTGATATATGACGCCCCATTCAGTACCTACACAGCAGTGGGCTTAGCAGACCAAATGAAGGAGAATGGTATCGCCCTGTTTATGGACTGCGGTGTGGAGGATTTCTTGCTGGAAACCAACAGACAAATGCATCAACTGTTGCTCGAAAATGGAACTGCCCATGACTATACAGAACGTCCTGGAGCTCATACCTGGGAGTACTGGACCGATGCGCTTCCCTTTCATTTATTGTTTGTGGACAAGCACCTAGCAAGGTAGTTGTTTGGCGACAAATAGCATTTACATGAAAATTAACTTAGAATTCTACCCATAATTTTGCTTTTTGCAGATCACCCAAAAAATTATTTATGTCCCAGTTCGATTCAATCAGGCCTTTTTATGATGCAGAAGCAAATGCTGCCATACGTAAGATCATAGATGATCCTATGCTGGAGGCCATGATGAGTTTCACGTTTCCTACGGATACTAGGGAACATTGGAAAGATCTGATGGTGCACACCCATTCTTTAAGGGATTTTCAGATAAACTTCATTTATCCTGGGGTGCAGAAGGTCCTGGAGAAAAGCTCTGATGGATTAAGCACAGGTGGTTTTGAGCAGTTGGAGTCCAATACAGCATACCTCTTTATCTCTAACCACCGGGATATTATTCTCGACACTTCCCTGCTGAACGCATGTCTTTATGAAAATGGCCTAGTGCTGACCACTTCCGCTATAGGAGATAATTTAATCCAAAAACCCTTCCTGCATACCCTATCACGGCTAAACAGGAATTTTGCCATCAAGCGGGGCCTGCAAGGCCGGGCATTGCTGGAAAGCTCCCAGTTAGCTTCTGCGTATATCAGGAAATCCCTGCTTACTGAGAACAGATCCGTATGGACCGCCCAGCGTGAAGGCAGGACAAAAGACGGAAATGATGCTACCCAGCGGGGTGTATTGAAAATGCTCACATTGGCCGAAGAAGACGGTAATCCTTTCGGTTTTTTCGAAAAAATCAAACTAGTGCCCGTATCCATCTCCTATGAATATGATCCTACAGACGTCCTGAAAATGCCGGAATTGCTGGCCAAATCACGTGATGAAAAGTATGTGAAAAGCGAGAATGAAGATTTTCTGAACTTGCTGCGGGGAATAATAGGCACAAAAAAACGCATTCATCTGCAAGTCAACGGCGTACTTGATGAAGAGGTGAAAACCATCAATGCCAGTGAACAGAATCCAGGTGATAAATTAGAGCAACTCGCTAGCCTCATTGACCGGAAAATCTGGAAGGGATACCGATTGTGGCCAAGCAACTACATTGCCCATGATCAACTCAGTCAATCTTCAACTTACGCTGAACATTATAGCGAAGCTGAAAAAAAAGCCTTTTTACAAAGGATGGATCAGAAAATAGAGACCAAAAATGAATTTCTGACAAAAAGCTTTCTGGCCATGTATGCCAACCCGGTCAATAACTATGAAAACAGCTTACACTGACCTAATTAACCTGCATTTCTATTTTGAAACTTGTTCCTTTTCCAAGTTCTGAATGGATATGCAGGTTGCCCCGTCTTTCTTTCACCAATTGGCTTACTACGGTTAACCCAATTCCGAAACCCTGCTCGCCTCCGGTACCTTTTTGGATGGTGGGGATTTCACCGCATAAGATTTCCCCTACTTTCTGCTCAGACATTCCCAGTCCGGTGTCACATACTTCTATCGCCAATATCAGATCAAACTGTTGCCTGATCAATTTGAGATTAAGGACTATGCTCCCTCCTGTATCGGTGAACTTAATGGAATTGGAAAGTAGATTTCCCAAGATCTGAAGTACATACGATTTAGAGAAGGCCTCATACTTATTCTCCTCTTCAACCAGTACTTCAAATTTGATCTTTTTCACCTTCAGCTGAGGTGCTAGAAGCTGTACTATCGTTTCTTTTAGCTTTGCCAAGTTGGTTTCATCTTCTCCGGGTTGCGGAACCTTCCTGGCATCCCCCCGAAACCCTTTGCCAAGAATGTCATTAGAGAGGTCAAGCAAGGATTGACTGCTCTCCTTAATCATCCCAACATATTCCCCCATCTCCTCTTTTTCCAAAGGCTGCTCCTCATCCAAAATCAAATTTGACAAACCTAAAATCCCCCCTATAGGCCCGCGTATATCATGGGCGAGCTTTTTTTGATTCAGTTCTGAGGTATTGTATTTAGTTTTCAGATCGACCACTAAATTATTTACCCGTAATCGATCTACTATCTGCCGGGCAATTAGCCTTAGTACATCCTTTACTTGTTCAGAAAGCCGCATCAGGTTGGGATCCATCACACATAGTGCCCCAAGGTTGTAACCTTCGGGAGAGGTCAGCGGCACCCCCATGTAATAACGGAGATTTGGAGATCCTGCCACATAAAATTTATCCTTAAACCGGATATCCTTTGCCAGATCATCCACCTCAAATCCATGGTCACCATTGCCTTGAATGGTAAATTGACAAACGGAATCCTCTCTAGGCATCTGATTGATTTCTATACCATAGGCCGACACACTCCACTGCGTAAAGGAATCTATCAGATTGATCAATGAAATCTCAGTGCCGGAGACCTTGGCGGCCAATTCAGTCAGAAAATTTAATCCCTGCTTAGGCTCATAATAGTCTATCCCAAGATTACTCAGCGCCAAAAGCCTATCCAATTCATTTTCGTTCCAAGAAGAAAATTGATTCATTTTGTTACATTTAAATCGTCAGCATTCAAAAATCCTCAATTCCAGCTGCTATGCAAAAGAATGAACGAATCTTTTTCACATCTTTTCCCACGTATGAGTAACAAAAAGCCAAAGCTTTCGCAACTATTCCAGGTCAGTTTTGTCCTGTTCCTTTTATCATGCCACTCTATGGTTTTTGCCCAGACTCAGGGAGAAGCGATCGGGCAAGTAATCACGCCCTATGGAGAAATCCTTATCAGATTGGACGAGCGAACACCAAATCATAGGCAGAGCTTTATTGAATTGGCAGAGGCTGGGTATTGGGACTCCCTTACTTTCAATCGGGTAATTCCAAATTTCGTCGCACAAGGAGGTTGCCCTGACACGGAGGAAGGATTTACTGACTCGGAGTACCTGCTGGAACCGGAGTTTGACCCTGGGCTCACACATGTCTATGGCGCAGTAGGTGCTGGACGTGATGACAACCCCGGCAAACTATCCGCTAGATGCCAGTTCTATATAGTCCAGAACGCGGAAGGATTACATAGACTTGACGGAGATTATACAGTTTTTGGCCAGGTAATCCAAGGGATGACTGTGATCGAGCAGATCGTCCGCGTGAAAAGGAACAGCACTGATGAACCACTTAAACCCGTGACGTTGGATGTAAATATTATTTACCTATCCAAGGAAGATATCTTGAAAAGAATGAATTGAGCTTTTTTATAAAGTTATAGCTAATTAGAGTTGACCCAAAATGTCTAAAATCAACACCCCAATCAAAATCCTTGTAGTTGGCTGCGGAAATATGGGAATCGCCCATGCCACTGCCTATCACAATTTCCCGGAATTCGAGATCTGCGGATTGGTTTCCCGGGGAGATTCCAAAAGAAAACTAAACGAGAAACTTCAGGCTGCTTATCCTCTTTTTTCGGATTTTGATGAAGCTTTGGCACAAAGCAAGCCAGACGCAGTATGCATCTCCACCTATCCTGATACACACGAGGATTTTGCGGTAAAAGCATTGGAAAAGGGCTGTCATGTCTTTATTGAAAAGCCTTTGGCTGACACCATAGCCGGTTGCGAGCGGATAATTGCCAAAGCTAGGAAAGCGGACAAAAAGGTAGTCGTAGGTTATATTCTGAGACATCACCCCTCCTGGATCAGATTTATTGAAGAGGCTGAAAAGATGGGAAAACCGCTGGTGATGCGCATGAACCTCAACCAGCAAAGTCAAGGATACATGTGGGATGTGCATCGCAATCTCATGAAAAGCCTCAGCCCTATTGTGGATTGTGGGGTGCATTATATCGATGTGATGTGCCAGATGACACGGTCAAAGCCAATATCGGTTTCGGCGATTGGGACGAGATTGACCGATGACATTGCCACTGACAACTACAACTACGGACAACTACAAATCCGCTTTGAAGACGGCTCTGTAGGCTGGTACGAGGCAGGTTGGGGGCCTATGGTGAGTGAGACTGCCTTTTTTATAAAAGATGTTTTCGGACCAAAAGGCTCTGTCTCCATCACAGCTAAAGATGCTTCGGCTAGCGGAAAGTCTGACGATGTGGATTCCCATACCAAAACAGAATCCATCCGGGTTCACCATGCCGCAATAGGTTCCGGAAATAAATTTACAATGCCCGATGAATGGATTGATATGGCTGACGAACCGGATCATCAGGAGCTTTGTAATCGTGAACAACGGTACTTCCTAAAAACCATTCAAGATAACATCAACCTTGACGATCACTTAGAGGATGCCCATAACAGTCTCAAAATCGCCTTTGCCTGCGATGAATCTGTCAAAACCGGGGAAACAGTCAAGCTTTAATCTATATTAAAATTCTTTGGCACTAAAAAATACAGGTGCTACCTTCCGTTTTGCTTTACTTATGGAAAATAAAACGGTACTAATTACAGGCGGGGCTTCCGGAATAGGACTCGCTATGGTTCAGCTTTTTGCGGCCAAAAAATCTAAGGTTTACTTCATCGATATCAATCCTGAAGTGGGTGAAAAAGTAGCTCAAGAAGAGCGTGACAAAGGGTTAGATGTGACTTTTCTATGTGGAAGTGTAGCAGATCCTGCTGAGACAGAAACCTTGGTCAACTCGATCCCGGAAAAAATTGATACCCTGATCAACAACGCCGGGGTTTCCCATATCGGAAAAGTAGAAAACACGAGTCCAGAAGATTTTGACCGGGTATTCCAGGTCAATGTGAAAGGAATGTTCAACTGCACCAAAGCAGCACTTCCGAAGTTGAAGGAAAACGGTGGCGGTTCCATCCTGAATATGGCCTCTGTGGCGGCTACCATCGGGATACCGGATCGCTTTGCTTACAGTATGACCAAAGGAGCTGCGCTCTCCATGACGCTAAGCATCGCCCGAGATTATGTAGCCGATGGCATCCGCTGCAACTGCCTGTCTCCGGGGAGAGTTCATACCCCTTTTGTAGATGGCTTTTTGGCAAAAAATTATCCCGGACAGGAAAAAGAAATGTTCGAAAAACTGGCCGCAACCCAGCCGATTGGCAGAATGGCGACTCCAAACGAAATCGCAGAACTCGCCTATTTCGTGAGCTCAGATGCAGGAAGCTTTATCACCGGAACCAATATCCCGATTGACGGGGGATTCTTGGGGTTGAAAATGTGATTCGAAATACGAAGTGAGAAGTACGATTTACGAGCTCAACGCTATTATTGAGCTCAATTATAAACTTTGACTCTAAATTTCTGAATCTAAAATCTAATGCCTTGGATCTAATATCTTGAGTCATAATACTTGATACTAAATACTTAATACTTAAAAATGAGACTTATACGATTCGGCGAAGCCGGCAAAGAAAAACCAGGAATCCAAAGTACCTCCGGCAAATACCTTGACTGCTCTGCTTTCAAAGAAGACTGGAACGAAAAGTTTTTCACCAACAATGGCCTGGCTAGGCTACAGGAATGGCTTCACGCAAATGAAGAAAATCTTAATGAAATCCCGGCCGATTCCCGATTGGGTTCACCTATCGCCCGGCCTTCAAAAATCATCTGCATTGGGTTGAATTACCGAATGCATGCTATCGAATCAGGAATGCCGGTACCCGAAGTACCGATTATTTTCATGAAGGCCACTTCCTCCCTTTGTGGGCCTTTTGATCCGATTCTGATCCCCAAAAACTCTGTGAAAACCGACTGGGAAGTAGAGCTGGCAGTGGTCATCGGCAAGCGGGCAAAGTATGTGAGCAAAGAAAATGCGATGGAATATGTAGCCGGATACTGTGTACACAATGACGTCAGCGAGCGTGATTTCCAACTTCATCATGGAGGACAGTGGGTCAAAGGTAAAAGTGCCGACAATTTCGCTCCGCTAGGCCCGGTATTGGTCACCAAATCCGAAATCGAAGATCCGCACAACTTAAGACTTTGGCTGAAACTAAATGGCAAAATGCTTCAGGACAGCAATACTTCCGATTTGGTTTTTGACATCCCAGAACTGATCGAGCACCTAAGTCAGTACATGACTTTACTGCCTGGAGATGTGATCTCCACGGGTACTCCGGCCGGAGTTGGGCTAGGCCTCACCCCTCCTACCTACCTGAAAGAAGGTGATGTGGTAGAATTGGGTATCGACGGACTCGGCGTATCTAAACAAACAGCAATCAACGACCCTGAAGCATGAGACTGGATTCGCACCAGCACTTTTGGAAATACAATCCGCAAAAGCATTCCTGGATCACCGACGACATGAAGGTGATCCAGAGAAATTTCTTGCCTGATGATCTATTGCCCATTTTGGCGGAGCACAAGATCGATGGCTGTGTGGCTGTTCAGGCTGATGAGAGTTTTCATGAGACGGCATTTCTGCTGGATTTGGCTGAGGAACACGAGCAGATCAAAGCGGTCGTAGGGTGGGCAGATCTGGCATCTGATGACCTTGACAAAGACCTGGATCAGTTCTCCTCCCAAGAAAAACTGAAAGGGTATAGAGAAATCCTACAGGCCAAACCAGTGGAATACATGCTCAGAAAGCAATTTATAAGGGGTATAGAGAAAATCGGGAAGCGTGGTTATACTTACGACATACTCATCTTCCACACTCAACTGGAAGCCGCTTTACAGTTTGTCAAAAAAGCTCCTGAGCAACCTTTCGTGATTGATCATATCGCCAAACCGAACATCAAACTAGGGATCTGGCGGGAATGGAAAAAGGAAATCGCACCACTTGCTGAGCGGGAATACATCTTCTGCAAAGTGTCCGGAATGATTACCGAAGCTGACTGGAAACAGTGGACTCCAAAAGATCTTCAAGTATATCTGGAAGTAGCATTGGAGTTATTCGGCCCGAAGCGGCTGATGTTTGGCAGCGACTGGCCTGTCTGCAAGGTGGCAGGAGAATATGAGCAGGTATTGGAAGTAATCGAGCGGTTTACGGACAGACTTTCCAAATCGGAAAAAGAGGCAATTATGGGAAATACAGCGGCGGGATTTTATGGGATTTGAAGTATCGACAGACAACAGTCCACAGACCACCGCAGTCAGAGTTCAAGTAAAACTTTAAACAAACCTACTGTCGACTGTGGTCAGTGGACAGAAGACAAAAAACAACATGAACCTAAACCTAACCAATAAAGTCATCCTGATTTCAGGTGGGGCCAAAGGAATCGGCGGCGCTATTTCCAGGGGACTGATCGCAGAAGGAGCTATTCCGGTGATGATTGATCCTTCGGAAAAAGAGGGTGCCGAAATCCTCGCTTTGGGAGAAGCTTTTCAGATTCCTGTCCGGCTGTTCGAAGCGGCAGATTCAGAAAGAGTAGTAAAACTCACCCTCGAGAAATACGGAAGAATAGACGGCCTAGTCAATAATGCCGGAGCAAACGACAGCGTGGGACTGGAAAACGGAAGCCCGGAAGCGTTCGAGAAATCCGTGGCCAAAAACCTGAACCACTACTACCATCTGGCCCATTTTGCCTTGACTTCTCTCAAAAAATCCAAGGGAAGCATTGTCAATATCAGCAGCAAAACTGCCGTAACCGGCCAGGGAGGCACTTCGGGCTATACCGCTGCAAAAGGTGCCCAGCTCTCACTCACCCGTGAATGGGCAGTAGAACTTCTACCCTACGAAATTACGGTCAATGCCGTGATCCCGGCGGAAGTGTACACACCCCTCTATGAAAACTGGATCAACACCTTTGAGGACCCTAAGGCAAAACTGGAATCCATTACCGCCAAAATACCTTTGGGAAAACGAATGACCACTCCGGAGGAAATCGCTTCTATGGCTATATTCCTCCTGTCTGATAAAGCCGCCCACATCACCGGACAACATCTGTTCGTGGATGGCGGATACACCCATCTTGACCGTTCCTTATAAACAAACCCATGACCCAAAAACCTGCTTTAATCCCAAAAAACCTCGTTCTTCCCTTTATCTTAATCACCTCTCTCTTTGCGCTCTGGGGATTCGCCAATGACATCACCAATCCCATGGTGGCGGCATTTAAGCGAGTGCTGGAATTGAACAATACACAAGCCTCCTGGGTGCAAATGGCATTTTATGGTGGATACTTCACCATGGCCTTACCTGCGGCATTTTTCATCAAAAAATACTCCTACAAAAAGGGAATACTTCTGGGCTTAGGACTCTATGGCTTTGGAGCGCTGCTTTTCTATCCGGCAGCTGCATGGGAGAGTTATGGCTTCTTCCTAGCTTCTCTATACATACTAACCTTTGGCTTAGCTTTCCTCGAAACCACCGCCAACCCATACATTCTTTCCATGGGCCCTGAGGCTACTGCAACTCAACGATTGAACTTGGCACAGGCATTTAACCCAATGGGAGCCTTGGCAGGGCTGTTTGTAGCCAAGCAATTTATATTGAATGCACTTCAATCGAATGCAACTGATGCAGATGGAAACATCATTTTCTCTTCCTTGGACGAATCAGCCAAAGCTGTGATTCGAACAGCCGATTTGATGGTGATCAGAAATCCTTACGTGATGTTAGGTCTTGTCGTTATTGCCATTTTGGTAGTTATTGCCTTAGTGAAAATGCCTGAAAACAAGGAAACCGGAAAGGTGGAATTCCGGGCTACTATGAGCCGGCTTTTGAAAAACAGAAACTTCGTAGAAGGCACACTTGCACAGATGTTCTATGTGGGTGCCCAAATTATGGTTTGGACCTATATTTACCAGTACGCTGAAGTGTTGGGGATATCAAATGCAAACGCTGTCAATTATGGCTATACTGCTTTAGTGGTATTCTTAGTAGGCAGATGGATATGTACGTTTTTGCTTCGATACATTTCTCCCACCAACTTGCTCAGTATCTTTTCAGGACTTGCCATAATCTTCACCGCCGGGGCTATTTTCCTTCCAGGCATGACTGGTCTGTATTCCTTGGTAGCCATTTCCTTTGCCATGTCCCTGATGTTCCCGACTATCTATGGGATTGCGCTGGATGGTTTGGGGGAGGACTCCAAATTTGCCGCAGCTTACTTGGTTATGGCCATTGTAGGCGGGGCAATTATGCCGACGCTTCAGGGAATGATCATGGACATAGGTGGTGCTGGCTATGATGATGTACTGATCTTAGGTGTTCCTGAAGTGAATTTCTCTTTCATTCTTCCTTTAGCCTGCTTTGTGATGGTGTTGCTGTTTAGTTTGAGGGTTAAGAGGGTAAAGCTGGAAGGTTGAGTAATTCAAAGATTGAAAAATTGGAAGATTGGAAGATTATTTGGCTGCTTTTGGCACAATTTGGCGCAAGTCTTCAGACTTGTGCCGAGTTCAATTGCAGTCTTCAGACTGCCGTTCAAAAAACAGGATTTGGGAAAAAGTTTAGGCTAGAATTAAAGAAAAGTGATCTTCGCAATGTCCATTGCCTTGATGAAGTTTCAGGACTTGCATCTTTGGCGCAAGTCTTCAGACTTGTGCCGGTGAAAATGCAGTCTTCAGACTGCCAATTAAAAGAAAAACTTCAAATTTTGCAGTCTGAAGACTGCATTGTAATGTGTCCAAGTCATGAGACTTGAACAAGAGATTATAGATTTTGAATTATCTGATTAAGATAGACCCATGAAAACCCAAACCTTTGTATTGATCTGCGATCTGAAAGACGATGAAGAGGCGATACAAGCTTATGTGGAATGCCACAAAGCTGTAGCTCCTGAGATCATCGAAAGCATACGCGTAGCAGGCATACTGCAGATGAGTATATTTCGCTGGCGACACCGACTGAGCATGATACTGGTTGGCGATGAAAACTTTACTTTCGAAAAGAAAGCCGCACTGGATAATGCCAACGAAAAAGTCCAGGAATGGGAAGCTTTTCTAGGACAATACCAAACCAATTTGCCAGGTACCCCAGACAATTGGCGCTGGCAACTGATGGAAAAGATGTTTGAATTCAACGCCTAAAATAACACCTATGCAAAAGTACCTATTAGTAATCAGCCTTATCATGTGTAGCATGATCGTAAATGCCCAAGAAATCGTCCTTCCACTATGGGAAGGAACCCCTCCCCTTCAAAATGACATGGGATTGGAAGAAAAAGCAGTCGAAGAGGGAATTATCCGTATAGAAAATGTGCAGATTCCCCAGATCGAAGTTTTCCTGCCCAGTAAGCAAATGAGAACAGGTCAGGCCGTGGTGATTTTTCCGGGAGGAGGCTATCATATTTTGGCCTATGATTGGGAAGGAAGAGACTTTGCCAAATGGCTGAATACACAGGGAATCGCGGGAATCGTGGTGAAATACAGACTTCCTGATTCCAAGTCCCTGACAGATGCAAAGGAAGTTCCCCTGCTGGATGCGCAGCGCGCAGTGCGATTGGCAAGACATCATGCAGCAGAATGGATGATTGATCCCGGAAAAATAGGTGTGTTGGGCTTCTCTGCCGGAGGGCATTTAGCCTCGACGGTTAGCACGCAATATGGGCATGAGGTGGACAGGCCAAAAGATGCCATCGATGCACTTTCTGCCCGCCCTGATTTCTCCATCTTGGCCTATCCGGTGATTTCATTCAGAGATGCAAGTGCTCATTCAGGTTCCAGAAGAAACCTGATCGGTGACAGTGCCAGCCAAGAACTGATAGACCGCTTCTCCGGAGAGCTGAACGTAAATACTGAAACTCCTCCTACTTTTCTGGTGCATGCACAGGATGATGGCGGAGTTCCTATCGAAAACAGTTTGCTGTACTACAAAGCGCTAAACGAGCACCAAGTACCTGCTTCCCTCCATATCTATCCCAAAGGCGGACATGGCTTTGGTTTTGGGTTGGGCAAAGGTGCCGTGTCGGGCTGGAGAGATGTGCTGTTGGATTGGCTGGAAGATTTGAAATAGTACCATCATTGCGAAGGAGAAACAATTGAAGTATTCTCTGCTTTGGTTAACGTCATTGCGAAGGAGGCACGACAGCCTGTCCCGA
>CBFGUY010000126.1:0-12128 GCA_965651895.1 uncultured Algoriphagus sp.
GCAAAGGTAAGAATTTTCGTAGTAGCAAGTAGCTAGATAAAAGTATCAAGACAAGAGAACCAAGAATATCGAATTCAGCTTTTTTAGAAAGAAATGGGGGAAAACCCAAAAGTGTCCGATTTTGCATACCCTATACAGGGTATTTTTAGGGAATTACTTTTTTTTTTTCGTGTTAATATTTGGACTATAATAATAATATGTTCGGACTAACTAATCAGTCGGTTAGTTGCTCTTGGCCAAGGGGTAATCGTTTTAACCAAAAATTTAATGATTATGAAAAAAGTAAAGTATTTCGCAATTGCAGGCTCTCTTTGCCTAATGTTTGGAATATCAATTTTTCCCAAAGTAGAAGCCCAGTCTAGTAACTACCGTATTTACCGATCAGGTGAAGGCTGGTATGGATGCTATGAACCTGGGGGAAATTGCTATTCAGAAGATCCTTTTGAAGAGAAGGATGTTTAAATTTATTAAAATTCCTTCCTTATTGTTAAGGAAGGAATTTTATTTTGTAAGTATCAAAATTTTTACTTCCAGATCAAAATTTTCATGCAAGTGATTAAATTAATTCAAACCTCATGCTTATTTGTGCTGGTAACGGCATTAATGGCATCATGTGAAGTAAATTCCGGATCAGCAGAAGAGCAGATTAAGACTTTAGAACATAGCCTTGAAAAAGCTTTTACGCTTAGAATGGAGGGGGTTCCTACCAGGACATGGATGATTGAAGCAAAGACCCTAAACGGGATAGAGTATTTGTTTTATGGAGATGTGAAATCCCAAAGTCGGATTTTTGTTTATAATATGGATGCCCAAAAGTGGGCAGACACTCTTACATTTCATAAGGAGGGGCCTGATGGAATCGGGAAGATGAATGGTTTTTTCATCCAATCATTGGACTCCATCTATGTCTCCAACAGCTTTGGTCTAAAAGTTCACCTCATGCAGGGAAGCAAAAAACTCAGATCCTATGATTTAAGACATGGGCTAAACTCCTCTCCAAGTATCATACCTTTTACCACCAACAATGCACTAAGCGGTATTCTTGATAATAAGCTTTTTTACTATGGGTTTCCAGATGTGTCAACAAATACCCCTTCTTTTTATAATGAGGCCCTGATTGGACAATCTGTTAATTTGCAATCCGGTGAATCGTTCCAGGGCGGGGGCTACCCAGCCCAATATCACGATCACGCTTGGCCGGGGGTAAACACTATTTTTAATGATCAGTTAATTATAGATGACTATGTCATCCAATCTTATAGTCTCGACGACTCTATCTCAGTTTTCGACAAACACTTTAATTTAATTGAAAGAATTAACATCCCGAACAGCTATAAAAAGAAGCCTATCAATTATGATGGGAAAATTTCTGAGAAAGAGTCTGAACAAGCTTATTTTGATTTTTGGAGTAAGGGGTTTTATTCCTCCTTCTTTTACAATGACAGGACACAACATATCTATAGGTGTTTTACTTATTCCAAATCAAATCCTGATGATTATACAGATTTCGAAGAGTATAAAGATACATTCATAAAAGGTTATACTATCTACGATTTTAAAAACCGGAAATTAATAGGACAAATTGAGATGGGTGTCGCTGAACAAGACCAATTCCCAACCCTATTTGTTGGTTCCAAAGGCCTTTACATTAGTAAAGAAAACCCTGATGAGCCAGAGGTAGATTTCTATTTATTGAAATGGGAGGCAAACTAATCATATTAGCTATTCTAATATTATGCAGTTGTAATGGAAAAGATAAGCCTGATTGGATTCAAGTTTTAGGCGAAACGAATGAAAATGCCTCAGTTCACATCCTTATTCCCTTAGAAAATTCATGTGGTACGTGTCAAATTTACTTGGGAGAATGGCTTTCAGAAAATCAATTTCATTATGAAACAACTAACCTGCAAATAATCCTTATAGGAAAAGATAGTTTTATACTCAATGATTACAAGGAGCAATACCTTTCTTTGTTCCCTTCAATTTTGGAAGACCAAGAACTCAGGTTCCTTAATTCTAACTATTTAGAAGGGGAATACCCTTACTTCAAAATCAAACTGATAGAATTGAAAGATGGTGAATTAGTTGGGAGTCTCTCATTAGAACCGGGACATAGAGCACTAATTTATGATCAATTGGAAGCATTCTTTGATTTAGTAAAATAATATTTACGGCTCAAAAAAGTCTCAGAATCCACAAAATACGGCTCAATAACATTAATGATTGAGCCGTAATTCCATTCAAATTGAGCTGAATCCTTATATCAGGCAGAAAATAATTACCTGTAGGATGAAGCAGATAGGAATTAAAGCATTTCTTGCCCGCCTTTTCCGTACTTTTGCGGCATGAATTACCTTTCGGTCGAAAATCTCAGCAAAGCGTTCGGTGAGCGTAAGCTTTTTTCCAATATTTCCTTTGGCATCTCTCAAGGTCAGAAAATCGCCCTCGTCGGCATCAACGGCGCGGGTAAATCCACGCTGATGAAAATCATCATGGGTCTGGAGATTCCTGACACAGGCCAAGTGGGGATCAACCAGCAGGTGAAAGTGGCTTATGTACATCAAAATCCTGTTTTTGAAGGCAAGATGAGCATTTACCAGACCATCTTCGACCAAAGTAATTCTGAAGTGCTGAAGGTGATTGAGGACTATCACAAAGCCATGCTGGATTCTGAGCGGGGCATTGATAACTCTGATAAAATGTCCGTTCTATTTGAAAAAATGGATGCCTTTCAAGCTTGGGATTTTGAATATCAGGTCAAGGAAGTGCTGGGCAAACTAGGGCTTCATGATACCGATCTTCCCGTAGGAACTCTTTCCGGAGGACAACGTAAGCGGGTTGCCTTGGCAAAAGCCATTTTGGAAAAACCTGACCTGTTGCTGCTCGATGAGCCTACCAACCATTTGGACTTAGAAACTATCGAATGGCTGGAAGACTACCTGGCCAAAGCCAATCTTGCCCTATTCATGGTGACTCACGACCGGTATTTCCTGGAGAAAGTAACGAATGAGATTCTGGAACTTGATCAGGGAAAAGTACATCGCTACTTAGGTAATTACGGTTACTTCTTGGATAAAAAAGAAGAGCGGATGGAGATTGAAGATATAGAACTCGAAAAAGCCAAAAGCCTCTATAAAAAAGAACTGGATTGGATTCGCCGCCAGCCTAAAGCGAGAAGCACCAAAGCAAAATACCGAGTGGATGCTTTCGAAGAAACCAAAGAGAAAGCCTCTCAAAAGCGTGAAGAACGTGATATACAGTTGACAGTGACCACCCAGCGGCTTGGGAATAAGATCATAGAGATTGAGAAAATGAACAAGGCCTTTGGCGACAAAGCCATCGTCAATGATTTTTCTTACACCTTCAAAAAGAAAGACCGAATCGGAATCGTAGGGCCAAACGGTGCCGGGAAGACAACTTTCCTCAATATGATCACCGGGCAACTACCTCCTGATTCTGGGACAGTTTCCATCGGTCAGACAACTGCCTTTGGGTATTACAGACAGGAAGAAGGAAGTTTTGATGAGGATAAGCGGCTGATCGACATCGTGAAGGAAGTGGCTGAAGTGGTGACCATAGCCGGTGGTGCGACGATTACTGTTTCCCAGTTTTTGACCCAGTTTGGTTTCCCTCCCAAGCAGCAACACACCCCAATCGCCAAACTCAGCGGCGGTGAGCGTAGAAGACTTCAGCTATTGATGGTTCTGATCAAAAATCCGAACTTCCTGATCCTCGATGAGCCTACCAATGATCTGGATCTGATGACCTTAAATACGCTGGAGGAGTTTTTGGACACTTTTCCGGGTTGCTTGATCATCGTTTCGCATGATAGATATTTTATGGATCGCTTGGTGGAGCACCTGTTTGTCTTCGAAGGAGAAGGCGAAATATCTGATTTCCCGGGGAATTATTCTGAGTTCAGGGAGGTAGAAAAGGAGAACAAAGACAGAAGTCCGAAGACAGAAGACAGAAGTAACGAATCTACGACAAAAGCTATTCAGTCTGAGAAAGCTGTGGTTGCTACTCCGGCTACAGGGAAGGTAAAAGCGAGCTTTAAGCAGAAGAATGAGTTTAAAGAAGTAAATGCTTCCATTGCCAAATTGGAGAAAGAAAAAGCGGAAATCACTGAGAAAATAGCTGGTGGAATCGACGACCATGAGGAATTGATCAAGTTGTCCAACCGCATCGGAGAAATCGATTCAGAATTGGAAGAACTGGAATTGACTTGGCTGGAGTTGAGTGAGTTGGACGGGATAGAGTAGTTCGGATTTTTAGGCCTAAAATCCATTATTCTAAGAAAATATAGATGCTGGGTTCTTTGCGTAATCTGCGGCTGAAATATACAGAACAAGTCCGGATTCTGGAGAAGCGGGTCAATGCTAAATCTGGATCCTTTAAAAAATTCTCTGTAAGCTTAGTGTTTATTAAACTGTGCCACTGTTTGTGCCACGAACAGAGAAATCAATGACCCCAGCGTTTTTTTCTCCAGTTTTCCTGTTGCTCGGGATTCAAAAATGTCCAGGCAATAAACCTGGTTTTCTTATTCCCATGGGTCATCTGTAGGATTTTCCGATCATATACATTTGCTTTTTTCAAGGCAAGAACCAACTCCTTCAGATGCTCTTCTTTGGAAACCAGTGAGGTAAACCAAAAGCAGTTGAACCTAAAAAGCTTGCTTTCAAGAATCATTTTCCGGATGAAAGTAAGCTCTCCACCAGTACACCAAAGTTCATTGCTCTGCCCCCCAAAGTTCAAGGTGATTTTCTTCCCTACTCTTCCTTTAAGATTTTTGACCTTTCTGGTGCTGCCCGCCATAGCTGCTTCCTGAGATTCGTGAAAAGGAGGATTACAAAGTGCCAAATCAAACACATCGTCCGATTTGATTATCCCGGATAGGATTTGCTTGGGGTTTTCCTGAAGCCGCAGGGAGACTTTTCCCCGAAATTGAGGATTTGCATAGAGATTATCCTGGGCAGCATCGAGTGCCTTAGCATCGATTTCTGACCCGACATAGCTCCAGCCATAAACGGAATTACCCAGCAGAGGATAAATACAGTTTGCACCAGTGCCTATATCCAGCACATGAATGCGATCACCGTCTGGGAGGTTGCCGCCATTGCTATCCATAAGTAAATCAGCCAGATGATGGAGGTAATCCGCTCTTCCGGGAATCGGCGGGCAGAGATATCCGGCAGGGATGTCCCATTGTGCAATCTGATAATGATGCTTAAGCAATGCCCGGTTGAGTTCTTTAACCGCTTTAGGATCTGAGAAATCAATACTGAGATCGCCGTACTTATTTTCTGAAACAAATTCGCCAAGCTCGGGCTGAGATGCAATTAAACTTGGGAAATCGTAGCGCTCCCGATGAATATTCCGGGGGTGAAGAGAGGTCTTTGTAGCATTATCACTCATTTTACAAATTTAGTGAATTCAGAATGGAAGGGACGGATTCTAAAAAGTATAGACCTTTTGGGAGCCGGTCTTTCAATAAACCCTCTGCTTAAACACCTGATCTTTTGGATTTCCCAAATCAATCAGGTAGCCATTGACCACTGCATATTTCCTGACGCCCTCTTGTTCTAAGAAGAAATTTGTGGGTTCTCCGGTTTTCCAACCTGATGGATATGTTTCCGTACTTGCCAGTACCAAAATCGGAAGACCATGCAGGTCTCCCTTAGCCGCATTTCTTACTTTCACTGCCAGATAGCCCTCTTTTAGCAACTCCATCGCCTTTGCCTGATCTATCGCTGCTATAGAATCAAAGACTTGCTCATAGACCTTGCCCTCTGCATACTTCAACCCGGTCGCATCGATCTCCTCTAATCCAAAATATACCTGCAAGTCTCCCAGATCATCCACAGACGCGGACACGTAATAGCTGTCTGCTGCGCTATTCTCTCTTCTTCGAATTCCCAGATCCACGGGGTAATATTTACCATTTACTGCAACTTGGACCTCATTGATAAGCAAATCCACCAATTGCAGGTCATTATCAGGGATCGAAAAATACTCCGATATGGTATATTGCTCATAGCTCCGGGTGGCGATTTGCTCCAACGCATTTAAGATTATCATGAAATTTAGCTGCCGGATATATTGCTTTTCAGGATCATCCGGATACCCTCCAGACTCGATCAGAATTGTACTTGTCCCCCATTTGGTGATATTATCTCCGAATGCCCGTGGTTCGAATGCATCGTCATATCTCCCTACGTGACCTGGAACTACCTCCTGCAAAATCCTATTCATTCCCACGATGGTTTGTATAGCTTTAGTCCGTATCGCATTTACCTCCGTAGCATAGTTATATGCGGGGGCTAGCACGGAAATGGTCGCTTGCTTGGGTGTACCTGAAGCATTGTAGTAAGTCTGCTGGTCGTGAAGATTAAATCCGAATTCCGGCTCAAATTCATCTCTTGCTTTCTTCAATATTACAGCCTCAGGAGAAATCTGGGAAATTGCGTCCCTATTCAGATCTATGTCAAGCGCATTTCTTCGCTTAAAGGCTTCCGCACCGTCGGGATTGAGCATTGGGATAAATTTGAGATCAAGGTTTGACCTAAGAAGGCTTCTTAAGCCGTCAAATTCATCTCCGCTCTCTTCCAGGAAATTAAACAGGTCAAAAAGTGCCATGGTTGCAGTACTTTCATTGCCATGCATCTGTGACCAAAGCATCACCTTCGTTTTGCCATCACCCCAATCCATACTGTATATACTTCTTCCCTCAACTGATTCTCCTAGCTGATTTGTCCGAAAGACATTGGAATGCTGTTCAATAAGCGGAAGCAAATCCGCATGCTTAAATCTGCGATGGGTGATAGCGGGCTCCCTGAATTTCATGAAAGCAGACTCCAACACTGAGGTAGAGGAGGCTTCATGAGTCGTAATCTGCGCAGTTTTGCAGCTAAGTAAAATTACTGAAAACAGCAAAAACAAGCTGAATGACAAAGAAGTTTGAACTTTCATATATTTATCTTTATTACTATAATCAATATAAAGCTAAGCATAGTAGAAGCAAAAATCTCGTTATTTTTGCTTGAAAATGAATTTTAACCCGTATGAATTTATCCTATCAAGTCGAAGACCTTCCTCTTAAGCATACATTTACTATCGCACACCAAAGCCGGGATGTGCAAGATACGCTTATAGTAAAACTGCAAAATGGGGCATTATATGGTTTGGGAGAATCCACCACAAATCCATTTTATGGTATGACCATTACGAATATGTCGGAATGTTTGGAAAGATTCAGGCCTGTAGTGGAAAAAGCCAAATGGGAAACACCTGCGGAACTCTGGGATCTGGGCAAGGAGATTTTTAAAAACAATCCTTTTGCCCAGTGCGCCGTGGACATGGCTGCCTGGGATTTGTATGCCAAAAAGTGTGGGTTAAAACTCTACGAGCTTCTAAAACTGGATCCTACTGATATTCCTACCACTAATTTTACTATAGGGATAGATACTGTCGAAAAGATGGTTCTGAAGATGAAGGAGGTTCACTGGCCTATTTATAAAATAAAACTGGGGACTTCGGATGATTTAGCTATTATCCGTGAGCTCAGAAAACATACGGATGCGGTGTTCAGAATCGATGCAAACTGTGCTTGGACAGCAGATCAAGCCATCACCTATTCTGAAGAGCTGGAAAAACTGGGAGTGGAATTTATGGAGCAACCTCTGGCTAAAGATGATCTGGACGGGATGAAGGAAGTGTTTAAGTACTCAAAACTTCCTGTAATTGCCGATGAAAGCTGCATAGTGGAGTCGGATGTGAAAAAATGCAAAGGCTTATTTCACGGGATCAACGTGAAGCTGGTCAAAGCAGGTGGGATCACCCCGGGATTAAGAATGCTTCATGAAGCAAAATCCTACGGAATGAAGACGATGGTGGGCTGTATGACAGAATCTTCCGTGGGCATCACGGCCATTGCCCATATTGCTCCACTGCTGGACTATGTAGATATGGATGGGGCCATGCTATTATCCAAAGATCCAGCAGAAGGAGTGGTCATCACCCCGGATAAAGTCATTTTCCCAGAGAGAAACGGAATTGGAGCAAGGATGGTTGATTAAGATAGAACCAAGAGTCTAGAGTCAAGAAGCAAGAGTCTAGCTTGCCTATCGGAGGCAGGTACTAAGATAAAGTAGTAAGTGGTGAAAAGTAAGAAGTATCCCAGTCTCAGTTATCAGTACTGTACCTTTCACCTTTAACTTTTCACCACTAGCAATTTACTACAGACTGGTAACATCAGACACCTGTCCTACATCACATTACCCCTCACTCACAATCAGCTTGAAGCCTTCACCGTGTACTGTGATTATCTGTACTTTCGGATCGTCTTTGAGAAGTTTGCGGATTTTGCTGAGATATACATCCATACTTCGGGCATTGAAGTAGCTGTCGTCTCCCCAGATCTGCTTGAGCGCATGGCTTCTGTTAACCAAGTTGTTGATTTCAGAAGCTAACAGACGGATCAGTTCATTTTCTTTAGAGGTCAATTTGTGGCGGCCTTTCGGGCCATCCAGAAACTGTTCATCGTAATGAAGCACAAAGCCACCAAAGGAATAAACCTTTAGAGGATTGACATCCTCGCTTTTGTGTGTTCTACGCAGAATAGCATTCACCCGCAGCAGCAACTCCTCCATGCTGAAAGGTTTGGTGAGGTAATCATCAGCACCGATCTTCAATCCTTCGATGATATCATCTTTCTGGTTTTTTGCCGTCAGGAACAGGATAGGAAGATTTTCTTCCACCTTTTTGATTTCCCTGGCCAGGGTAAACCCGTCTTTTTTCGGCATCATGATATCCAGCAGGCAAAGATCATATTTACCTTTTTTGTACTTGTTCCAACCTTCCTCACCGTCACGGCATAGAGTTGGTTCATACCCTTTCATTTCCAAATATTCCTGTAGGATATCTCCTAGGTTTGGATCGTCTTCGACCACTAGTAGTTTTGCTTTACTCATTGTTTCTTAGGTAAGTTAATGGTGAATGAGCTTCCTTTTCCAAGTTCGCTATTTACTTGAATTCCTCCTTTATGGGCTTCCAGCATGGTTTTCACGTAAGAGAGCCCCAGGCCAAAGCCTTTGACATCATGCACATTTCCTGTAGGAACCCGGTAGAATTTATCAAAAATTTTCCGTTGTGCATCTTTATTCATACCGATTCCCTGATCTTCGATTGTAATGAACACCTGTTCTTCATTGTCTTTGGCCTCAATAGTGATCATAGGCGTGCCAGGAGAATACTTGTTGGCATTGTCCAGCATATTGTTGAAAATATGCGTGATATGAAATTGGTCCCCATCTATGACTGGGTCTTTCATCTCGTTGATAAAAGTGATATGGCCACCTTTTTTTTCTACCTGAAGACCAAAATGATCCACCGTGGACTTCAGAATGTCCTCCAGATTCAGTGATTCAATTTTCAGCTGAAAGTCCTTCCTATCCAACGCAGCAGCCTGAAGAACGTTTTCTACTTGGGAGACGAGCCGCTTATTTTCATCCTTGATGATACCCAGATATCGGGTTCGGAACTTGTCCTGGCTGGATAACTCCGGGTCTTGAAGAGCTTCCACCGCCAGGCTTACCGTAGCCAGTGGAGTCTTAAACTCGTGGGTCATGTTATTGATGAAATCATTCTTCGTGTCCGAAAGGGCCTTTTGCCGGATGATTACCTTAATCGCATAGATAAAACAGGAAATGATTACTACGATAAAAAGGATGGAACTGGCGATCGGCAGCCAGACTTCCCGGATCACCCGTGTGTTTTTACGGGGGAAATAAACAGTCAGGTAATTCTCTTTACCGAATATGTCATTAGGAAAAAGTTGAGCCTGGATTCCTTTTTGGACTAAGGTAAACTGTGCATTGACATTTCCTATGGGTATGATCCGTCCATCATCTTTGAGCAAGCCCAATTCAAAATCCTCATAAATATTCTGCTCAAATAGGTAGTTTTTCAGTAATTTTCTGACCTGCGCTGTGTCTAATCTGTCCAATATTGCTTGCTGACCTGCTGCCATCTCACTCCACATCCTATTGAAAAATTCAATCTTCCTATTTGCTTTGGTGATTTTTTCGATCAGGTTTGGATCAAGGTTTATTTCCCGTACAACTTCCTGATAATAGGGGGCTTGATTAGAAGAACTTTCTTGATAGGCCGATTTCTCTACCCTGCTTATATATTGTAACTGACGCTCTTTCTCCTGAAGAAGCACTTCCATTTCATCCGGGGTGAACATTTTAGAAGCCAATTCGGGAGTCATATAAGCAAAAAATGTCTCTAGATCCTCCAGTTGGTTCATATCCAGACCCCGTGACTCGAGTATTCTTCTGAACGTCTGGCTTACTTTGGGTGCTGGTTCCTGGAAAAACGAGTCCACCAAAGAAGGTCTAGGTCTATAAATCTGCCTGGAATTGACGGTAATGTCTCTGAAATCAATTGGGTCAATTTTTTCGAAAAGGGTTCTACTCATGATTGAGTCTTGCATTATATAGTCAAATGCCGCAGAAGTCTCCCCTTTTTCCAGTTTATCTACAGTGTTTGACAGTGCCTGGTGAACGTTTTGCTCAAAGCGCTCACTATTGATACGAATTGCATTTTTCACCCAATAGAATTGGAATCCCATCAGACCAAAGCTGGCCAGAGACATCAAGACAACGATAAGTATGATGTTACTTTTCGACATTTTACAAATTTATACCTATAATCAGGCCACTAAGAGAGCTTAACAATATTTAACCCATATAAATAAGAATACAAGGAGATCAATTTCCCAAGCTTCTACTATATTTAGGCACGAAAACAGTGTTTTCTTAATTACACTATAACATATGAAAATAGGGGGCGGATGCCTCCTTTTTTTGTTATTTGGCTATCTTTGCCCGCAAATTTCAGATAATGTCAGCACCTCAACATCCTATTAAACTTCAGGGAGTAAGCTTAAATTCCATTGCCCAAGAACATGGCACACCAGTATATGTCTATGACGGAGAAAAGATCTTACACCAGATCAAATCCCTTCAAAATGCGTTTGCCGAAGTCCCCCTAAAGATCAAATATGCCACCAAAGCTTTATCAAACATCAACATCCTGAAGTTGGTGAAAAAGGCAGGGGAAGGTGTGGATGCGGTATCTATTGAGGAGATCAGGATCTGTATGCTTGCGGGATTTGCGGCCAAGGACATTATGTACACGCCAAGTGGGGTAAATTTCCGTGAAATACAGGAAGCGGTAAGACTTGGAGTGATGGTAAATCTGGACAGCCTCCCGCTGATGGAGGAGTTTGGCGCAATCTATGGAAATACAAAGCCTGCATGTATCCGTATCAATCCGCATATCATGGCCGGGGGGAATGCGAAGATTTCCGTAGGGCATAGCCAGAGTAAGTTTGGGATCTCCATACAGCAGCTGCCTGAAATCCTTGAGGTGGTAAAGAAACATGACATAAAAATTGTAGGTCTTCACATCCATACAGGTTCAGACATCCTGGATGCAGAAGTTTTTCTTCGAGGGGGAAATGTGCTCTTTGAGGCTGCAATGAATTTTCCTGATTTGAAGTTCCTGGATTTTGGAGGTGGATTTAAGGTCGCTTACAAAGCAGGGGATCCTGCTACCGATATCACTGAGGTCGGCACCAAAGTGTCAGCGGCCTTTAAGACATTCTGTGAGCAATATGGGAGGAAGTTAGAACTTTGGCTGGAGCCGGGCAAGTACCTGGTGAGTGAATCGGGCTATTTGGTTGTAGAAGCAAATGTGGTCAAAAAAACACCCGAGGTTACCTTTGTAGGAGTGGATTCTGGCCTTAATCACCTGATCCGACCTATGATGTATGATGCATTTCATGACCTGTATAATCTAAGCAATCCGGAAGGAGAGCCAGCTCCTTATACTATTGTAGGATATATCTGTGAGACAGATACCCTGGCTAAGGACAGAATGCTGTCCTCTGTGTCAAAGGGAGATCTGTTAGTATTCAAAAATGCAGGTGCATATGGATTCAGCATGGCTTCCAATTACAATTCGAGGCTTCGTCCCGCAGAAGTCTTAGTACTGGAAGGAAAGGCCCAATTGATAAGAAAAAGGGAAGTTTTCGAGGATTTGATCAAAGATCAGGTAGATTT
>CBFGUY010000127.1:0-11915 GCA_965651895.1 uncultured Algoriphagus sp.
GGGGGACTGCAATCTGTTCTGCTCTCCACAGGACTCATCAAGCCCAAGATCGAAATCCCCGACCTCACCAACCAGCAATTTGACTATCGGGGAAAATTCCTGACATTTGATGGTGAGGAAATTGACCTGGAAAGTTACCGCGGCAAAACACTCTTCATCAATCTATGGGCTTCTTGGTGTGGCCCCTGTCGTGCAGAAATGCCCCATATTTCTGAGCTTTATAAGTCCGTACAACATGAACCTGATTTAGAGTTTTTACTAATCGGAATTGATAATGACTTCAAAAAAAGTCAGGGATTTATAGAAGGAAAAAGCTGGGCCTTTCCTACTGCCCATGCAAGTTTTGGACTGAATCAAAGTTTGCAAAGTGAATCTATCCCTGCCACTTTGGTGGTGAGCCCTGAAGGCAAAATCGTCTTTTATCAAGAGGGCATGAGCAATTTCAACACGGAAAAGTTTCGTGATTTTTTACTTTCGCAGTAAAAAACCCGCCTTCAAGACATCAATTAAGCAATTTTGAACATTTTAGGTTGGCGACTTCAAAGATTTGTCGTAATCTTATTTTTTGACCCAGAATACCTATGAAAAAGTACTTCCTAAGCATACTGCTTTCAGCTGTCCTATATAATTTTACGCTTGCCCAATCCCCCTCAGTCCTCTGGTACAATCAACCCGCAATAGCATGGGAAGAAGGTTTGCCAGTAGGAAATGGTCGTCTGGGAGCCATGGTACTGGGGACACCAGGTCAGGAGCACCTGCAGCTCAACGAAGATTCATTATGGCCCGGAGGATATGAAGATTGGGGTTTGGCAGATGGGAAAAGGGCAGACTTGGATCAAATCAGAGCCTACTTACTGGCTGGTGAAAACAGAAAAGCGGACTCACTTTTGGTATTGAAATTTTCCAGAAAAGGTGTTACCCGATCCCATCAAACGATGGGTGATCTTTGGTTTGATTTTGACTGGTCAGAAACGACTAATTATAGGAGGAGTCTTAATCTCGAGACTGCGACTGTACACACTAAATTCAAGAATGAAGGATACGAAGTAAGTCAGGAAGTAATCGCTTCGGCTCCGGATAATGCCATAATCATCCGATTCAAGACCAATAATCCTGAAGGCTTCAACGGGAAAGTCACCATGAGCCGACCAGAGGACAATGGCTATGCAACTGCAAAAACTACTGCTCTAAATGACAGCCAACTGGAAATGTCAGGCATGATCACCCAGCGTGGGGGGCAGTTGGACTCAAAACCTACCGAAATATTACAAGGAGTAAAATTCCGCACCTTACTGTTCGCACAAAATCAGTCAGGGGATATTACCACCTCAGACTCTTCCCTTGTAATTTCGGGTGTACAGGAATTTATGCTGAAACTAGTCTCAGAAACCTCCTTTTATCATGAAGACTTCGAGGCTGAGGCCGAACGACAACTGGAGAAAATCCAATTGAAAAGCTGGGGGGAAATACTTCATGTACATCAGAAGGAATATGCGTCCTGGTTTGATCGGACGAAGCTGGATCTTGGGTCGGTAGAACCTGACAACATCCCAACGGACCAAAGAATAGAAAGGGTTAAAGAAGGGACTACTGATCTACACCTGGAGAAATTGCTTTTTGACTATGGCCGATATTTACTGATCTCATCGAGCCGCCCCGGCACCAACCCCGCAAACCTACAAGGGATATGGAATGAGCACATTGCTGCTCCCTGGAATGCCGATTACCATGTAAACATCAACCTTCAAATGAATTATTGGCCGGCAGATGTCACGGGGCTAGGCAGCTTAAACCAACCTCTTTTTGATTTCATCGACGGAGTAATAGCCAACGGAAAAAATGCCGCACGGGAGAACTTTGACATGGCAGGGACTATGGTCCCCCATACCACCGATCTTTGGCAGGTAGCTTTTTTGCGTGCGGCCACGGCCTATTGGGGAGGCTGGATCGGTGCCGGCGGATGGATAGGACGGCACTATTGGGACCATTATCTATTTACTCAGGACAAAGAGTTCCTAGAGGAGCGGGCTTATCCGGCCTTGGAGAATATCTCCGCATTCTATTCTGACTGGCTGGTGGAATATCCACTAGACGGGACTTTGGTATCCTCACCGTCCACCTCTCCGGAAAACCAGTTCATCAACTCTAAGGGCGAAAATGTGGCTACGACGATGGGGGCAGCTATGGATCAGCAGATTATAGCAGATGTATTCAGCAATTATCTGAAAGCCGCAGAAATTCTCGGCAAAGAGAGTCCGCTAAAAGAAAAAGTAAGAACTCAATTGGCAAAGCTACGCCCGGGCGTTCAGATCGCAGATGACGGCAGAATTCTGGAATGGGACCAGCCTTATGAAGAGCATGAACCTGGCCACAGACATGTGTCTCATCTGTACGCTTTTCACCCGGGAGATGCCATCACCCAAAGTAAAACTCCTGAGGCATTTGCCGCAGCTAGAAAAACGCTGGATTACAGACTGGCAAATGGCGGGGCCGGGACCGGCTGGTCACGTGCCTGGCTGATAAACTTCTCAGCAAGACTCCTGGATGGGGAGATGGCCCATGAGCATATCCAAAAACTACTTTCCCAATCCCTTTATGCCAATCTTTTCGATGCCCATCCCCCTTTTCAGATAGACGGGAATTTTGGTTACACTGCGGGAGTGGCTGAAATGCTTATTCAATCCCATGAGGATGGACTGATCAGGCTTCTTCCTGCTTTGCCGAAGGCATGGAAAAACGGAAGTGTATCTGGACTAAAGGCAAGGGGGAATTTCACTGTAGATATGAGCTGGAAAGAGGGTGAACTGAAATTCTGCAGGATCACTGCAGGATCCAGTGGTAAAATCATGGTCTTATACGATGGCTCTGAGATGGATCTAGATCTTGAACAAGGACAGAGTTTTGAGATAGAATTATAGCGTCATGGGTCATAAGGCAGAAATCACTATGCGTTCGGGATACTGGTTTCCGGTAAAGCAATCCTTAAATTCGGGCAATGGTTAGACACTTTATCACACTGATTACCTTAGCTGTTTTTGTATGGCTCGTTTGGTCTTTTTCAGGCAGAAATACTCCTTTGAAAAATCCAGACGCATATATTTCGGTAGTAGAGGAAATCAATCTTTCTGACTCCTTATCAAGGAATATCTTAGGGATACAGCCCTATATGGAAGTGTCGGATTATTTTAACCAGGCAGTCTTTAAAGAAAAACTAAAGCAATATATAGTAGCATCAAGTACCAAAGGATTGATCAGGAAAAACACCTTGATAGTTTATCCTGAGTCGATTGGAACCTGGCTTTTTTTAATCAATGAAAAACACAACCTCGCTGAGAAAAAACAGCTTCATAAGGTTTTGAGGGCAATTGCTTTTAGCAACGCCTTTGATTTTCTACTGGGGTACATCAAAACCGGGGACGAGTCAAACAAGCAGTTTTCATCCATCATCCGTATGAAAGCTAAATCTATGGCCAAGGCGTATTTCGAAACATTCAGTGAACTAGCTTTAGAGACTAACTCATACTTGCTAGCAGGATCTATAGTACTACCTGACCCTGTGGTAATGAATGGTGAAATCTATGTAAATCTCAACGGCCCTCTTCTCAATGCTTCTTTTTTGTTTGGTCCGGATGGAAAAGTTGTGGAAAATCCAATCTTGAAAACATTTCCACACTCAACTGAAACCACCTACCTCAGTTCCCCCGGCTCCATTAGCTCACAGGTTTTTAATTTGCCATTTACAAAGACCGCGGTAATTCTAGGATATGATTCATGGTTTGATCAAACCTACGAAAGCGCCCAATCAGATAATGTAGAAGTCATCCTAAACCCCTCTTTTCTAAGTGAAAATCATTCTATGCTTTCAAAATGGCAAGACTTTGATGGAGTTTACGAACCTAAAAATCTGGATCCTGCTGATGTAGGAATACTTACCCACAAGGACGCTTGGGAGAAATATAGCTTGCCCTCCCGGCTAAAGACGATGAAATCAAAAGTTGGACTTAGTGTGTTTTTTAGTGGAGATCTCTGGGATATGAGTAAAGGAGGACATCCGATAGTTATCTATAATGATCAGATCCTTCCCACTATTCCAGCGGGAAAAGGAGGAATATGGTCTCTTAATTACTAATAATAAACAACTTATGTTTATGAGACAGGACGATTGAAGTAGTTCTATAATAATTCAGCCATTATCTCTAAGAATGAAGCTTGACCAGACCTGATCAGATATCTCAAACATAATATATCTACAAAATAGCGCGGATGTTTATTTGCCCAGTAGGATTATAACCCTTAAATTACCCTAAAACTCTACTCAAGCAAATATGAAATCGAGCCTGACTTCCGGACAGGCAGGCATTACTCAAGAGTCACACGGAGGAATGATTAGCTGTGGTGCGAGATTCCTTGTCCGACGACAGGAGAGCATATGGCCTTCAAAAGTCAATTTATAAACATATGAAAACATCGTCTTTAATCGTGCTCATCCTATGCACAAGCCTCTCCTTTTCATATTCCCAAGAGGTACTGATTCCCACCAAAGAAGTTCAGATCAAAACGGCGGTTATGGCTGCCCCAGATGAAAAACAGTCAGAAGCAAGTGTGCTTGGATATGATCAAAAAGGAGAGTTAACTCTGTTGAGGGAAGGAACGAATGAAATGATTTGCTTGGCCGATGACCCTAATGGAAAAGGGTTTAGCGTTTCTTGTTACCATTCTGATCTGGAACCTTTTATGAAGAGAGGTAGGGAATTGAAAAAAGAAGGCAAATCCTTTCAGGAGATTTTTGACATCAGGGAATCAGAGGCTAAAAACGGAAAGCTGAAATTGCCTAAAGATGGTGTCACCTTATTTGTATTGACTGCTGATGCCGAACATTATGACTCTATTACCGGAGATGTTTCTGATACCTTTCTAAGGTATGTGGTGTATTTACCTTGGGCTACTGCCGAGACCACCGGATTACCACTTAAGCCAAGCTTACCCGGCATGCCTTGGATTATGGATCCGGGTACACATCGGGCGCATATCATGATTACCCCGGCAAGAGATTGATCTGTATGCATAGGATCCATTCATTTTAAAACCCAACTTCCGAGACAGCGACCTGTCCCTTACTTTTCACCCCGTCAGCTCTGTAAAATGCGCTCCATCTCTTAGCCGAAGCTGTACCATAAAGTGGGAAATCACAATACCTTTAAAGGAAAATCACCTTATAATTATTTCAAAGTAATCCGTCCCGATATCACCCACCACGGACACTTTACTCTCAATTGAAAATATGATTTCCCTATAATCCAACCGAATGCATACTACCGTAAGTATTCATGGTTCAAGCAAATGAAAACCCTCTAAGAATCTACCATTTCGGATTTGTAAATTGGGGACACCCAACTCAAACTGTGTATAATTCAGACAACTAAGAATATCCCCCAAAATAAAAAAAGTATAACGATTGCTTAGTCACCTATAAATCAACCAATCCTGAAAGAACACAATATGCATTCAACGAAACCCAAAGAATAAGCAATAGCTATTAAAAAACGCATACTGTACAGCTTAAACACCCCTAAAAGTATCAAGCAAATTCGGAATGGAACTTGTAACCTTAATTTGGTGCTTTCAAAAGTGTAGCCGAACAAAAACAAAACAACCTAAGTCAAGTTACCCTACAATAAATCCCCTAAAAATCTTCACCCTTTAAATCAATTAAAAAACCTCACCCTAAATCAAGAGCAAGTGCTTTTTCACCCAATTAACACTACTGTTCGAAAGATACCAACGATGAAATATCCTGATGATTTTCAATTAATCCACCCTAGTTTAGGCCAGGGAGAAGACACTATTGACAGTTTTTCTCTCCTAACCAGTATAATTAATGATTTACACAGCGTTTCATTCAAATTTCGCTTAGCAAACTCCCTTCCTATAATAATCGGTGATTTTGACACTGTCAAAGACTGCTTTAAGGAATTTATTTTAAAGGCTATTTCTAATTTCTCCGAGTTTCGAGGAACCTGTCATATACTATTTAGAGAAGATTTGGAATCTTCTTTTCTTGGTTATTTCATAGAAGAATCAGAAGTGACCTGGGTTCCAGGAGACAAAAACCATTTAGCGGATTTAGTCGATGTTATCCAAGGGTTTAATTTAGGTATTTGCCCTGAAGCCCAAATTGAATCCAAGAAAATACTGAGATTTCAAGCAGCAAATAGCTGAGGGCAAAACATCTTCTTTTTGTCCTTCTGATAGCAGATCAATTAACCGGTCAGCCGGTTCCCCAGGTATAACTATCTAGTATTCTGTAATTTTAAATTCTGTCCTCCTATTTTCCTGATGCTGCTCCTCCGTGCACGCCACATTATCTGTACAGGAGTTTATCAACATCTCTTCCCCGTAGCCTATAGGTTGAAGTCTGCTTTGATCGATTCCATATTCTATTAGGTAAGCGATTGCGGCTTTGGCCCTTTTATCGGAAAGTTTAAGATTATAGGCATTTGTGCCTCTGGAGTCAGTATGCGAATGGAGTTCGATTTTAATTGTAGGATTGTCTTTTAAAATCTTAACCAGTCTATCCAGTTCAGGTTTGGCATCTTCTCTGATATCCCATTTATCAAAATCATAGTAGATATTCTCAAGTGTATAGGTCTTCCCTACAGCTATTTTATCCAAATAGATATCGCGGACAATTACAGAATCTCGAATTTGGGCTGCGGTAGGAACAAGAATATCGCCGCTGCTACCGGTTAAATATCCGGTTTTCTTTCCTTCCAAATGGACCATTTGATCAAATTCCAATTTAAATCTAAAAGAACCACCCGCTTCAGAAACGTAGGTATTCATTACCTGCTTATCGTTGTTAAATAGTGTTACAACCGCATCTTCAAGCTTTTCCCCGGTTTCCTTGTCTATTACCACACCTTTTATCACTAAGTCCTTTTGTACAAACAGGTCAGCAAAATAGATGTCGTCTAGCCCTTTCCCCCCCATTCTATCAGAAGAATAGACAGCCTGGGTGTCGCTTCCAGGCAGTAAAGCGAGTCCAAAATCATCCCTATTGGAATTGATCGGGCTTCCCAGATTTTCCGGTTCCGTGTACTTCCCATTCTCAAGTTTCACCCTGAAAACATCCAATCCACCAAGGCCTGCATGACCATTACTGGAGAAATAGAGGATTCCATTCTTATCCAAAAACGGGGTCCTTTCATCTCCAGGGGTATTGACCACATCCCCCAGATTCACAGGAGCCGTCCATCCTCCTTCCTTCCAATCGGAATAATACAAATCAGCCTGTCCGCTTCCACCAGGCATATCTGAGGAAAAGTAGAGTCTGAGAGAAGATGCATCGAAAAAAGGGTCGGATACAGAGTAAGAAAACGGTGCATTGAATGGCAGTGGCTTAAAGCTATCCATGCTAAGACTTCCTGTATCCAAAGCAAAAAACAACTCAGGAAACAAGGTATAATCCCTGGCAGAGCCAGAATCAGACTTGTTATGCTTCTGGACTTGGGTAAAAACCAAAAACATATTGTCCTCTTTCTTAAATAATGGCCCTACATGAAGGTTCCCGTCCAATACCTCAGACCGGACAGGGGAGTCGATTGCTGCATTCTTTTTGTTGTCCCACACGGATTCATACATCTTCAGAAAACCGTTTCCTGTCCAGCCATATACGTCACTTTTTAGCGCATTATTCGGATCAACGCGCACTTTATCAGGCATTAATCTATCTGAAGTAAAATAAAGGACAGTATCGTCAGAAATCAGTGGTCCAAATTCAGAAAAAGAGGAATTAACCTCAGAAACAGGTCTAACAGAAGATTCGGTTGATTTATTCAGAAAAGATTTCCCCCCACGAGCGGTCTTCCAGATCAGTTCCAACTCAGGATTGGTACCCGCAGAATCCAATTTACCAAGTATATTGGTGGCTTCCGAATACTTCGAGTTGGCGATCAACGCTTCAGCAAAAGGCTTAAGATCACCCTCTTCAAGGTCTCCATCCCTTTCCAGTCTTGTGTACCATTCCTCGGACTGTTCAAAATTTCTCATCTTGGAATAAGCCTGAGCCAACCTTCGGGCTGTCTCAGGCTGGGGTGATTCGCTCCAACTTTCGAGAAATTTATCTATTCCAACAGAGTAATTGAGGTTTTCGGTTTGCTTTATGCCTTCCATATATTTTTTATATGATAAAGGTTTACAGGAAACCAAGCAAACAATCAAGAAACAGGTAAAGTAGAGTAATCTTTTCATGGGGGTATATTTTTCTTAAAAAAATCGTGGACTAACCAATCGTACTCGCTTGGGAGGGAATAAGTAAGCAATGGATATATCATGGGTAGTAAATGCTCCTACTGAAAACCCTGATATTGTATGATCATATGCATATCCGAATCTTAAGCCTTCACGAAGCTGCACCTGAACCATCCCTAGCACAGCTGTGGATTTCTTTAAACCTGGATCTATATCCCTCCCAGGCATATCTATACCAAATCTGTAGCCTCCGCCTAGCCAAAACATGTCATTAAGGATCAAAGCAGCATTGACATCCATCCTTGCCGGCGCTTTGAAATCATCCATATACATGATAGAGGGCACCAGGGAGAAATTATAATTAAGGTCAAAATGATATCCTCCCGTCAGATATAGATGTGGAGTAGGCTTGACCATTACATCTCCCCTATCAAAATCCACAACAGAAGAAAGCATCTGATCCGAAGCCAAGCCTATGTAATATTTTTCATCATAGAGAAATAATCCGATTTTCAAATCAGGATAAGTCATCCTCTCTCTGCTTGCCGGAATAGACGGATCATCAGCTATGTCAGGATTTAGCATAGAACCATCCAACTGGGAGTTTACCACACCTGCACCCACACCAAAACTCAGAAATTTCGTATCGCTAAGTCTTAAGTGATAGGCTAGGTTGCCGTAGGCGGCTACTGTCCTTTGGGCACCGAGTTTATCTGTGAGGAATTGTCCTCCTACCCCAAGTTGGGATTCTTCCAGGTAGGTATCCCCGGCAACAGCAAAGGTTTCAGGACTTCCTGTCACACCAGTCCACTGCTTTCTATAGTAAGACTGCAGATAAAGCTGCTGTTTATAACCTGCATAGGCAGGGTTGATAAACACAGGATTAAAAATGTATTGGCTGTACTGGGGCACCTGCTGCCCAAAGCTATCGCTTAGGGCCAGAAGCAGGCATCCAGTGAGCAAAGTAATTACCTTAAATAGTTTCATCTTGCTTACTTAATTATAGTTACGTACCCTGTCATTGTATGGCTTACTCCCTGAGCATCCCGTAATTGGAATTGGTAGAAATAAGTCCCTCCGGTTAGATTGTCACCGTTCCAATCATTCTGATAATTGGTAGATCTGTAAACTTCCACACCCCAACGGTTGACTACAACCAGTTCATTTTGAGGGAAGAATTCCTCCAGGCCTCTGATAATCCAAGTATCATTTATGCCATCTCCATTTGGTGTGAATACGTTCGGGATCGCAAACACCAACTGCTCATGACTCACTGTATCTGTATTATCGTCAGGTTCCAGCTCCTCATCATCCGACTCTGCAGTCGCAGTATTGGAAACAACACCTTCAGAAATGGCAGTCACCCGGATTGTCATAGTTTCCACTGCCAATGGATTCACAGTTGGAATACTCCAAGTCAGTGTCCTTGTATCCTGGTTGTAGGAAACTGAACCAGAGGTTACATCAGCACCTACATATTCTACTGCTCCAGAGAGGACATCTGTTACGACTACATTGTTGCCGGTATTTTCAGAATTATTCGTGAGTGTGATCTTATACTCAAAAATTGAGTTTACTTGAATCAGACTTGCAGAAACCTCCTTATCAAGGACGAGATCGACTTCATTGATCGGATCCTCAATGGTAACCGGATCTGTTTCGTCGCTTTCATCTGGGAAGTTATCCCCAACCACTGTCACTTTATTGATTATAGCACCTTCTTCAGCCACTACCATTACTATAAGTTCAAGTGAAAGTGACTCGCCTGCCTCCAAGCTCTCTATAGTCCATGTAATGACATCATCGCTTACTGTAGCTTCAGGGCTAGTCTCTACCAGCATGGTTCCCTGTGGCAAAGTATCTGTCACAACTATTCCTGTGGCAATGTTATCTCCCAGATTTTCAAGTAAGATTGTGTAAGTAATCATCTCACCAGGAACAACGGAACTAACATCTTGAGTTTTGGTAATATTAATATCCGTAGGGCTATCGATTACTTCTACTCCATCTCCAGGATCAGACTCTGTAGGATCTTCACCATCATCAGGAAGATCTACTACTGCGGTGTTATAAATAACATCACCTACTTCCACCTCATCAGTAACCTGCGCAAGAAGAGTCAGTTCAATATTTTGACCCGGTGCAAGTGAAGGAATAATCCATGACACCACCCCATTAGCAAATAATCCTCCTTGATCAGATTCCACATACATCAGTCCTACCGGAAGAGTATCTGTCACCTGTATCTCTTCTTTTACAAGGCTGGAAACATTGCTGACCCTAATCGTGTAAGTAATAACATCCCCAATTTTGGCTTCTGAGACATTTGACACTTTCTCGATAGTGAAGGATAAAGGATCAACTACCTCTACCACCTCAGGATCAGATTCTTTTGGAGTATCAGGATCATCAGGACTGCTCACCACTGCTACGTTACTAATCATAGTACCTGCTGTGATATCAGCCGGTACACTTACTGTGAGCACCAGATCCATCGATGTATTGGCCGGGATAGAAGGAATAGACCAAGTAACAGTACCATTATCAAATGATCCTCCATCACTTGCTGACACAAATGTCAACTGACTGGCCAACAAATCACTTACAACTACATCGGTCATTGCGATAGAGGCTGTATTGACAATACTAATTGTGTAAGTTATTTCACCTCCCGGTAATACCGTAGGACTCGATGCTGTTTTGGTAATCTGAAGTCCATCATTCAGATCACACAAGGTAAGTGCAACTGTGACACTTACTCTGTCTGCACTCTCGCAACCAGTCATCGGATCTGTTTGAGTGGCATAATAAGTCATACCATCGACCAATGGGGAAGAAGGGGCTAGCGCAGTTCCTCCAGCCTCAGATTCATACCATCTAATATTATGACCTACAGCTAACAGCAATCCAACTATTGGATTTTCTGTATCGCTACAGAAAGTCTGAGTAGGATTAGGTATCACTGGTGCCTGGGAAGAACGAACTGTCACGGTTAGATGAGCTGCTTCTTCTGGTTTGCTCTCACATACTTCGTCACCTGTAACAGTCACATAATACCTGGTAGTAACCTCAGGACTCACATTCAAATCAATTACTTCTTCAGTAAGAGCTTCATCCGTATAGAACCTGAATATTGGATTTGTAACAGTATTACTAGTAGCGGTCAGTAAAGTGCTCTCACCTTCACAGATCACCGCATTCATAACTTGAATATCAGAGGATAGCGCTTCCCTTCCTACGTTAACAGTCAACTCCGCTCCTTCACCGGAAGCATTCATACAGGTGTTGTCACCTGTTACGGTCACATAGTAAGTAGTAGTCACCGCAGGGCTCACATTAAGATCCGTGATCTCGTTGTTCAGTGCAGCATCGCTGTAGAATCTGAACACTGGGTTGGTCACACCAGCAGCAGTGGCAGACAGCATGAAGCTATCGCCCTCGCAGATCGTGCCGCCTATTGCATCTATATCATCAGCTGTTGCTCTTGGAGCCACGGTCACTACCAGTTCAGCACCGTCTCCGGATGCATTCTCACATACATTGTCACCGGTTACGGTCACGTAGTAAGTTGTGGTAACCGAAGGGCTTACATTGAGATCCGTGATCTCAGTGTTCAGTGCAGCATCGCTGTAGAATCTGAACACTGGGTTGGCAACACCCGCAGC
>CBFGUY010000128.1:0-11872 GCA_965651895.1 uncultured Algoriphagus sp.
TCCCCGACTACTTGATATTGCTTACCGTTTCGGATGAAATAAGCGAATCGCTGTCCGGAATAGGAAAGCTGAAGGGTACGGGCTATTTCCTGTACGGAAACCCCTATATTTCTTGCCTTGGCCCTATCTATCTCGATCTCCAGCTCTGGCTTAGTAAATTTCAGGTTGATGTCCGAGAAAATAAATACTGGACTCTTGTCTACTTCTGCCATGAATGTAGGGATTATTTCCTTCAACTTATCCAGGGTAGGCGCCTGCAGGACATACTGCACAGGAAGTCCGCCCCGACTGTTACCGATGGATTGGGCTTGGGAAGCAAATGCCTTTACACCAGTGTATTTCTTAAGCTTTTGGTTTATTTCGTTGAAATATTCCCCTTGGGTCTTTTCTCTATTTTCAGCATCTGTAAGGATAAATCTCACAAAGCCGGAATTCGTGCTTGAAGTACCAAAACCAGGTGAGGTCACCGACACCAAGCCACTCACCTCCTCTTTGGGATAGTCAGCTATAAACTCTGCTACCATTTGATCAATAATATGATCCATATAGCTGAATGTAGCACCTTCGGGGCCATTCATCCGGATGACTATTTCACCTCTATCCTCAGTCGGTGCCAGCTCCGTAGGGATTTCATTGAACAACCAATAGATACCAAAACCCATTCCCGCAATCATGACAAATGAGACCCAACGGAACTGCATAAACCAAGAAAGAGCCCTATCATACTTATCGTTGATCCATACAAAACCAGGCTCCGTAAAATTGTAGAAGCGGTTATGTTTCTCCCTTTTCTTCAGAAATTTAGAACTCAGCATAGGAGTCATCGTCAACGCCACGAAAGAGGAAATGATCACAGCCCCGGCGACCACGATACCAAATTCACGGAAAAGACGACCGGTGGTACCTGTAAGGAAAATCACAGGAAGAAAAACTGCGGCAAGGGCTACAGTGGTAGCGATTACAGCAAAAAATATCTCTTCGGATCCCTTTGCTGCTGCTTCTTGGGGATTCTCCCCTTTTTCTATCCTGGAATATATGTTCTCTAGCACTACTATGGCATCATCCACTACAAGTCCTATGGATAGTACTATACCCAATAGCGTAAGTACATTGATAGAAAAACCCATCAGGTACATGATAAAAAACACCCCGACCAATGATATAGGGATAGTCAATACAGGAATGAAAGTAGTCCTCCAGTCTCTCAAAAAGAGGAAGATAATGGCAACAACTAGGACAAAGGCAGTAACAATGGTTTCCTGCACTTCAGAGATAGAACTCCTGATGTAGCTGGTCTTGTCAAAACCAATCTCCAGCCCTACGTCAGCGGGAAGATCCTTCTTGATGAATTCCAGTCTTCTATAGAATTCATCGGCAATCTCTATACTGTTGGATCCGGGAAGTGGCACCAATACCACTCCGACCATGGGCACTCCGTCCCGCTTCAGGATACTACGCTCATTGAGCGCTGCCAGCTCAGCTTTTCCCACATCCTGGAAGCGGACGATGTTGTTCTGGTCTTCTTTGATGATCAGATCGTTGAATTCCTGCGGTGAACTCAGCCTGCTTTTGGTGCGGACAGAGAGCTCAATCGTCTCTCCTTCTATTTTACCAGAAGGCAATTCCACGTTCTCGCTTTGCACTTTGGACAGGATATCCAGGGGAGTCACTCCATAGGAAGCCATTTTCAGTGGATCCATGCGCAGTCGGATCGCATATTCTTTCTCCCCCCAGATCCTGACTTGGCTTACTCCAGGGATGGTTTGGAGCCTTTCCTTGAAAACATTCTGCGCAATATCCGAGAGTTCCAGTAGGCTTCTCTCACTACTTTTCACATTCAGGAAAACGATGGGCTCAGAGTCAGCATCCGCTTTGGATACCACCGGAGGCTCAGCATCAGGCGGAAGATTACGCTGCGCACCGGAGACTTTGTCCCGGACGTCATTTGCGGCAGCTTCAAGGTCTCCCCCCACATCAAACTCCACAGTAATACTACTTGCTCCGTCATTACTGGTAGAGGTGAGGGATTTGATCCCCTGGATCCCATTAATAGCCTCTTCCAGTGGCTCAGTGATCTGCGCCTCGATTACATCCGCATTGGCTCCTACGTAAGTGGTCCTCACATTGATGATGGGTGGATCCACGCTGGGAAACTCCCGGATTCCCAACAAGGAAATACCGATGGCACCAAAAAGCATGATGACCAGAGACATCACGATGGCCAATACCGGCCTGTTTACACTTATGTTGGATAAACTAGCCATGTCAGTTGATTTGGGTGAACTCTAAAGGGGTGCCTGTACTTGCTTGCAATACACCTGTGGTGAGAACCAGATCCCCCTCCTTCAGACCACTGGTGATCTGCACATGGGTATCTGTACGGGTGCCGATCTCTACCGAACGCTCCTCGGCTTTATTTTCAGCACCGACTATGAACACTTTATATCCCTGCAATTCCGGAATAACAGACTCTGAGGGAACCATCAAGGCATCTTCAGTCTCTCCCAGTACAAAACGAATCCTTACAAACATCCCCGGAAGGTACTTTCTGTCCTTATTCGGACTCTCTGCCCGCAACCTCAAGGTACGCGTGGCAGCATCTATCTGAGGTTCAAAAGCATACACCTTCCCCACAACTTCATCGGGTGAAGACTCATTGGTAAAATAGATTGAAGAACCTACACTGACCATACTTGCATAGCGCTCGGGAATTGAAAATTCAATTTTGATCGGATCAATATTCACGAAATTGGCAATAATGTCCGCAGTACCGATCACGGATCCCTCACTGATCTGTCTCAACCCCAGGATCCCATTAAACGGTGCTCTGATGACCGTCTTGGAAAGCTGCGCCTCGACCAGTTTAAGATCGGAAAGTGTGGTATTGTATTGATTCAATACGATATCATATTCCTCTTGGCTGATCGCCTCTCTAGCCAGCAACTGTTTCTGCCTGTTTTCCTGACTTTCAAAAAGCTTCTGGGTATATTCCAGGCGCTGATATTGTGCCTGCAGCTCATCATCGTTCAGATAAACCAGCGGAGTGCCTTTCGTGACATACTCCCCTTCTTTGAAAGCGATTTTTGTCACCAGACCAGAGATTTCTGAGCGGAGATCCACAGATTCGTTGGGCAAGATCGTGCCGGTCATCGAAAGCTGGTTTCTAAGTGTTTCACGCTTAAGCTTCACCACCTTTACCGGCAAATCAGTAGGAGTACCAGGGCCCGCACCTACGGAGGCAACTCCCATATCGTTGCTCTTACGGACATCCATTCTAGGATAAAAGTAGGCTGCCGCCGCAATCACGACTACAGCGATGATCAATATGGTCTTCGTTTGCTTTTTCATGTATTTTTAAATTCCTCTCAAGAGTCGAACATACTGAAAGACAGTAAACTACTAATCATCACTATAGGTTAGATTTGAAGCTTGCTCGATTTCATGTAGAAAAGTTATAGGCTTTTTTAGGTTTGATTTTGGATAAATGCGAGCGAAAGTCGGTTAAACTCCTGAGGTCTTTCCACATTCACCACATGGCCGCATTTCTTCAAAATATTCAGAACTGAGTTTTTATGTGTTTTAATTATTTTCTTTACCGGTTCCAAAAACATGACATCCTGATCTCCCATCACATACAATGTAGGGATTCCCAGATCGGACTCCTTGAAATATCTCAGAAGCGGATTTATATCCTTCGTCAATTGAAACCATCGAATAAATTCCTTTTGACATAGTTTTTGAGCTTCGCGGACAAACAAATTTCTTGACTCTGCGTGCTGCTTTCTTGGCAAGATCACAAAGGCAAACAATCTGTAAAGCCACATATAAGGTATCACTCGCTTAAATGTACTACCCAAGAACACCAATATTCTAGATCGGGCCGTTAATCTCGTGACAGCTCCTGCCATCACAAGTGATTTAACCCGCCAACGTTCAAGTTCTGCAAGCTGACGGACGATGATCGTTCCCAGTGACACTCCCATAAAATGGGCCGGGGGGATCTTTAGATGATCAAGAACTTTGATTACATCCAAAGTAACACCTTCAAAAGTATATTCCTCATTATAAATTGCCTGGGGAAGATCAGCAGACTTGCCATGTCCGCGAAGATCAATCAGCAAAAGATTATACTTTTCACTAAAATCCTTAAGCTGCTTAAACCATACTGCCGAAGAGCCTCCAGCCCCATGGATAAACACTACCCATTCTTTGCTTTCTGAATGAGAAAATACTTTGTGGTACAACATATATGGTTAACCTGCAGGCTTGGCATAAGGTTGTCTGCTAACAAAAATAGCTTTATTAAAGCAGTAAAAATCAATAAAACTTACTGGTGGCAAATCCCCACCACCAATGGAAAAAAAAAGGGATGCTACCGTAGCTAAGGCTAATTATTGATTTAATTACATGATTATCCGTAATGTTGCCGACAATGTTATTTTAGGGCGCTCCAAAAATTAATTAGGATGATGAAAGCAGCTAACATCTACCGTCAAAATGCATAAAACAAAGAAGCCTGAAGTTCTGCTTTGATCCGATTATAATCCAGTTTTTCCTGATCTGTCATCCTATAATCCCAAGTTTGAAGAATGTCCAGCAATAAATAATATTCAGTTTTCTTATCATCAGCCCTAGTAGCTGCAATATCTTTCAGGCGGATCATAGATTCTTCCTCCAATGACTCCATCCTGCTTAAATTCATCCCAATATATCTTTTCGCATTTTCAAATTGTCCGAGTTTGAAGTAGGCTATTCCCAAGGTATTTGACCAGATTTTTACAAGGTCTTTTCCCGAAAACAATTTTGGATAGGTATAGAGTAGATGATCGTATTCCTGAATGACTTGTTCATAATCCCCTTTCATAAAAATAGCGTAGGCATAGATCGCATCATAATGGTCTTCAAAAAGTGCAGGGCTGACTGACTTTAGCTTTTTATAGATCCTGATGCAATCATCAAAAGAAGATTCAAGATAGGCCTTGTGAAGCGCTTCTTTATAGTAAGACTCAGCAAACACCCCTCCATCAGCAGCCAATTCATAGCTTTTTGAAGCCTCCATATTATTTTTCAACAAGGAATACACCATGCCATTGTGAAAGTGCTTATATGCATCGGTAGGATCTGCTATCAGTGAGTTTTCACTCGCAGGTTCCATTGTGACATCAAACCCTTTCCCAAAATCATGCGCAAACAGCATTTCAAGATAACTCAAATAGGGACGTGACAAGGATTCCTTCTTGTGTAGCGAAACCAATAATTCAACAGCCTTTGAAGCTTCCTTGTTTTGATAGTAATTCTCAGCGAGCATCAGGGAGAATTTTCTATGATTCTCCGATCCATCTTGGAAATAAGGGAGTATTGCCCGGAGAGTTCTGATGACTTCATCAAGGGATTTCGTATCCAAATAAATCAAAAGCAGGGAATGTAATGCTTGCAGGCGGTCTTCTGTTGTGACAAACTGTCTGACACAGCTATTCAAAGTCATTGCTGCCTTTTCTTTTTCCCCAAGCTGTTCATACGCTGAGCCTAATATGTAATTGCCTTGGGCACTGGGCTGGCTGGACTTTCTGATGTTTTCCAAAACATCAACTGCTTTTTGGAAATCATGTGTTCTAAAAAAATGTAAGGCTTTAGTTTCTTCAAGTTGAAGAGGATTTGCTCCGTGAAGCTTGCTTTGTGAAAAGCAGTGGAAAACGGCTTCATGGTTTTGTGCTTCACTCTGGATTTCAGCTTTCAACAACCATAGCCGAGGTTCTTTTGGGAAAGTTTTCAGCAAGTCATCGAGGATGGCATTGGCCTCGCCCATACTTTTTGTTTTTATCAATGCTGAAGCTCTCAATATCCCCGCGCTCAGAGTAAAAGCTTGATGCACTACAGCTTGAAGATCCAAAGGCACAATTTTATCCATTGACTTTACTTGGGCCTGCCCAAATTCCCATTCAATTGAGCTTAGCACCTTCAATGCTTTTTTTGGATTCCCTGAATGGATATATATTTTGGCAAGAGTCAATGCACTTTCTTGGTTAATGGATTTTTGCTTCGTCTGAATTTCCCATGTCTTCACTGCCTGTTCCGTCCGATTTTGCTGCAGATTACAGATCGCCCAAAGGTCAGATACTTCATAGTCGGATAACCAAGCATGGCTTTCCATCTCGGTGATCAATTTCGATAGCTTATCCGGTTGGTGAGTTTGCTTGTACAACGGGAGCAATTCAAAAAATACTGCTTCACTCTCTTCCTCTGAGAACAAACTCTCAAGCTCCTGAATGCGGTTATACCTACATTTTTGCAATTTTAAAATCGTCAACGTATCATCAGGGATGCCGAGAAGTGCTTTTTGATAATAGCTTATGGCGTTGGTATAATCTTGATTTTGCAAATAAAAATCCCCAAGGCATTTAGTCAATCCAACATGATCAGGGGCGTATTGCAAACCCTGATCGATCAGCTCAAGGGACACTTCACAAGCTTCGCTTATCAAAAAAAGGAAATCATCGCCCTCTAAGGCATCATGTGTCAATAATCTATCGAACTGAATTCTGGAGCTATCCACAAGTTCTTGGCCTTTGCATTGCTTTCCGATCCACTTCAGCCATGCGCGGGACAAAAGGACCTCATGGCTTGCATCTTGCTCTTGGATATGGTTTTCCGCATCTTCCAAAGCATGCCTCATTGCTCCAAAATCTGATTTTTCAAAAGCTTTATAAGCCAAAGCGATATAGTTATTGAACATGGTTTTGCTTTTAATTTTCAAAATTTAAATGGATGCACTAGTATTCCTTCCTGTTGCATCATTCTGTGCCAAGCAGCATAAAGGTTGTTGGAAGGCAATATTTCCATTGAATCCAGCTGCATGGTAGGGGTAGTGTAATGGTTGCCCAAAAGGACGTTGTCATTATATTCCTGCCAATCCGAAAATAGAGATACTGCAATGGGAAGGATGTGAAGCACTCTCCTGATCAGCTCCTTTTCAGAAATCAACCCACAGGTAAAAGAGAGCCTGCTGAGCAACACATACAAACTGATATCATAACCTCTGATGCCAACTTTTCTCAGACTTACCCTATTGATCCATACGATCCGTGCACTTTTGCTGGCAAAAGAGTCCTCAAGCCCATCTATATAAACCCTAAAATCAGCCTCTGAAAAAGTATCAAAAATGCGAAGTTGATCCATGAACAAGTTGTTTGGACCATTGTCATTCAAGAGTCCCTGAAGGATTCTTATGGCACTTTGTTCATGAAAGATCCCCTTGCTGTTCAGAAACCGCATCAAATGATTGAAAATCGACCGATCAGGGTTCTCAAACCCTGACAATGAAAGTTCGCTTTGCCCCCCAAGCGCATTGAGCATCAATGCTGAAAGATTTAGCCCTTGATACAATTCCTTTTCTAACGTTTCCTGGGTCATATGTTGGAAGTTTGGTTTTGGCGAAGTTGTTCCACTATTCCCCCGAGCAAATCCGAATGGGCAGAGGAATAATTCCCTGCCTCCAACATCGCCTGGATTGCCATTTCATATTGGAATGAAAATATCGAACCTTGCAGGTATTGCTGGAAGATGATAGCCCCTAGTTGGCTATAAGTCGAATATGGGCCATCTGGTGCGCATGCTGGGTCGAGGAGCATTTCATATAATTTCTGATACAACCTCAATCCCAAAGCCATGTCTTTGGCAATAAATGCCATTATCTCGGCTTGCTTCATGATCAGAACCGATAGGAAAATAGGATTGTTGGACTTGTCTTTTTTGTAATAAGGCAAATGGTTGATCAGGGAATTTAAATTTTCGGAAGTAGCGGTAAAGGATACCATGAAAGAACTGATTTGCTGCACATCAAAATGCATTTCTTCAATATCTTCTCCTGTAAAATCAGAGTCATCATCAGAATTCCATACAGATTCTGTGGCTTTTTCAACTGTCTCTACTTCCAAATAATCACTTTGTCCTGATTTCTCTATCCAGTCATTGATTTTCTCACCTATTGATCCATTGAAGACACCGTCTTCCAAAGTAGCGTTCAATTGGTCAACAAAGGGTGTACTTATACTTTCATGCGGTAAAGAGTCCAGTAAATCAAGCAGGTGGAATTCAAGCTTTTTCTGCATCTTACCCAGCAGAATACTGTTATCTTCAAAGAGATCTGTAGGAAGTGACAGTAGCCTGATAATCTTTTCAGCAAACACTGGGGAATTTTGCTGATGGAGGGACATGGCATCAAAGAGCAGGGATTTTCTTTCCTCCATCAATTCAATCACCCAATACAAAGGCTTTTTGTTTCCCAAAAAAGCTGTTTCCACATAATTATAGAAGACAGTGCAGGCCTTTTCGGGATCGTTTTCCAAGTATTGCGTCATTGCTTTTTTGGAGCTGTCATACAGCAATTCCTGAATGCTATGGTGGATTCCCTGAAATTCCAACATGGCATTTAACAGGCTGTTTTTATCCTCGATGTATTCACCAATAGAGATTAAAACCTTCAGCACATAGGTTGTCCAGTTATCCAGTGTTTGGGGCTTGTTAGTTGTATGCCTCACCATTTGGATCAACACATTGACAAACAATTCCAACTGTCTGGATTCCAATTTTGCCTTGTCATTATACTCAAGCAGGTAATCATACAAGGCATGGATCAAAAACCTGTTAGTCTTTATTTCAAGACCATTTCTGAAATTCACTATCGCATGGGAGATGGTATTTTCCATGCCCTGCATGACTTCTTCGATGATATAGCGTCCACTTAATTGAAAAAGCTGCCCGTCTTTTAGAACTTTTGGGAGATTCTTATCGCCATGGCTTGCCAACAGCGCATCAAACCTGTCATTGACAAAGTCCCTTATTTCTTTATTCTGGCTCCTTGGTGAAGCATAGTTGATCCAAAAACCGATCATGCATGCTGGAATTCTTTGAGCTTGGCTGAAATTGAAATATTGCTTGGCATATTTTTCAAAGTTCGGGCTATGGAGATTTATGCCATTTTCGGAACTGAGCCAATCATGAAATCGAATAAGACATTTTTCAGGCTGGTCGTATTCAAAAATACTTGGACGGAGAGAATACAGTGCCACTTCCCCCATCCCCCATTCTATATGGCCCAAAGCTTCGATCAAAGGATAATTTCCAGCACTATCTTGGATATCCATGATGACAGGACTATTGGAAAAGAAGGCTTCCTTCTGATAGGTGATCATTTCGATAGCCCAGTCCAAGTTCTCGGATAACTGATCAGCCAGAGCCAAGGGATTGCTCTTTATCCAATTCATCAGTAAGTCAACCGACCCTGACCCCATCTGGCTTATTGCACAAGAATACTCTTGGTAAGTATCGATGAACTTTCTCCAACTATTGTCAAAGAAATCTTCAATCAAGCCATCTCCAAGGGCAAAGCTTTTTGGTTTTGCATGCCCTTCGGTATAATAAAAAGTATTGGTGCCAAAAAAACCATTTGAAATAGCAGTATAAGAGAACCATTCAGACATAGTGCCACTGCTATTGTCAAAAATTTTCCCAAGCCAATATTTCGCTGCAGTATATGACAGGGAGTTTTCTGCTTTGAACAGGATAGTGAAAAACTCAACAACCTTATTACGATTAGCATCATCTTTAGCCACAGCCTGATAAATGTGAATATCCAGAAACTCAAAAAATTTGTTGATGGTTTGTGGTTGAGGATAATGTCCGGATTCAATAAATTCCCCCAAAGAGACCATTCTGTCAAATCCAGCTACATAATCAGCGTAAAGGGATAAATCATTGAATGCTGAAGCATAAAGCCTAGAATAATTCAGTTCCTTCTGCGGGGGATAGGATAAAATGATTTCAGAAAGTTCATTCCTGCCCAATTTTGCCCCATAATCCAGAAGGGTTTCCAATTGATCTTGTGTGAAAGCCCCATATTGAAGTGCAAACAATAACAAGCGGGTATATAAGGGAATATCATTTTCATCCTTAGCCACATCACTGGAAAACTTCCCATAGTCCACCAAACGCTGGATAAACAAAGGTGACAAAATCTTATAGTCCGACTCATAATTGGCATCAAAAGGTTTCTTGCTTTCCATTTGTGCAAACTCCATCTCTTTTTGGGCCTCCCATTCACGGATTTTTTCTTTTGAGATACCGGTAAGGACAGATTTAGAAAATTTATTGTTCCATTTCTTGATCAGTTGGCTTTTGTCAAATTCCCATACCTGCAGGTCATAGTTATGTTCTGAAACATCTATTTTCTGCTTCTTCTCGATTACCGTGAGCTGAAAATCATTTAATACCGCATCACTTGCGACCCTTTCCAGTTCCGGTCTATGTCTATCCAGCAACCATTCAAAAGCATAAGCCCCATAATCAGAATCAATTTTGGCGATTTTAGAAATCTTTTCTAGGTCGTCATATAGCAATGCCACCGAAAGTTGCAATGCTACATCAGGATGATCTGATGCCTCTTTTGCTAGATACTCATACTTCTTAAATTCAGGCCAATGTGTATTTCTGGTATTGGTCAATAAGTTTGTAAGTGCTACTGCCGCATAAGGTTGCAAATAGGAGGTTTCCATTGCCTGCACCAACAAGGGCACCAACATTTCCAGAATGGTTTTTCCTGGCTCTAAGAAATGGTTGTCCGGATCCAAAAAAAGATCCCATCTGAAATTATGGAAGAAACAATTTGGATGCGACAGCACCAATGCGAATTCTTGGGGATGGCATGATTTGTTCCAAATGGAATATTCTATGATTATTCCGACAAAAAATTGTGAGCTATAATAGTTTCCATAAGGGGGCATCCTTCTCAAATCGGCAACCAAAGAAAGCTCTGCACCCGACCTGGACGGATGGTCTGCCGTCATCATTAGCTTGTCAGGAGATTTATCCAAGAATTTACCCTCATACTCATGGAACTTATCGATCTGACTCTGGCTAAACGGGATTTTCTCAAGCAGTTCTTCTTCGACCTGGCTATACTTTGCCCTACCTTTTATCAAAAAAAGATCTTCAAGATGCTCTAGTTCCTGAACAGTTTTTTCAATCAGTGCATAATGCTGATTGTACTGTTGCTGGTACTGGTTTAATTTGGCTTCATCCAGTGCCCTGAGTTTTGCGGGAAGCTCTAATTGATCCACCCCCAGGCTTTTTAGAATTCTAGCCGGTCCAAAGAACTTATCGTTGTGGACTTCGCTACCACAGTGTTTACAAAATTTTGCATGGGGAGTCAACTGTACACACCAAGTACAGCGGACTTCTTTTCTAACCACTCCACCACATGAAATACAGGCATCACCCGCCTGCCAATCATGTGGTTGTTTGCATTGACACTGTTCGCAATAAATTGCTAATGCCATTTTATCTTGATTTCCTTATTTTAGCCCACATATTCTCTTTCTCCTGAGGGGTGAGCGACTTGATCATGTTGACAATACTATTCTTGGATTCTCCTTCCCGTTTGAGCAATAAGGCAATTTCATAATCTGAGGAGGTGACAAACTCAGACCCGCATGAACGGCAGAATTTACCTGGCCCTGTAGAAAGACACCAGTGACAGTTGAGTACCGGTTCAGCTTGGTTGCCACAGGAAAGACATAAGTCACCTGTCTTGTAGTCCTTGGGCTGGCGTGTACCACAATGCACACATTTCACCACATCCGAACCCTCCACGATGATAGGGCCTGATGCTTCCTGATGGACAGGTATGGCAGGCGAAGCTGATTGGATAGTTAGACCTCTTCCCATTGCCCACTCCATCACTTTTTGACTCACTTCTATATCCAAAGAAAGAATCTCGCTCAACGTACCTGCATCGCTGACAATCTCAAAATCCTCTTTGCCATAAATACCGATATTTTCCAGAGCCTCCAATTGCTCTTCACTTAAACCCTTCGCC
>CBFGUY010000129.1:0-11858 GCA_965651895.1 uncultured Algoriphagus sp.
TATGTCAGAAAAGAGAACAGAAATAAGCGATTTGGGTGAGTTCGGTTTGATCGACCACTTGAAAGAGAAAGTAGTAATTAAAAATCCCAGCACACTGAAAGGTATAGGGGACGATGCTGCAGTGCTGGAAGCAGGTGATATGGTCAAGGTCGTTACTACTGATATGCTTCTAGAGGGAGTGCATTTCGACTTATCATATGCGCCTTTGCCTCACCTGGGGTTCAAGGCTGTGGCGGTGAACGTCTCTGATGTGGCGGCTATGAATGCTGTTCCTAAACAGATTACGGTTAGCATAGCGCTTTCCAACAGGTTTTCTGTAGAGGCGGTTGATGCGTTATATGAAGGGATCCATGCCGCATGTGAGCACTACGGAGTAGATTTGATAGGCGGAGATACTACTGCATCAAGAAGTGGCTTGGTGATCTCGGTGACAGCAATCGGAGAAGCTAAACCTGAGCAGGTATCCTATAGATCAGGTGCTAAAGAGAATGATATTTTGTGCGTGACAGGTGATTTGGGTGCAGCTTTGGTTGGCTTACAGATCTTGGAGCGGGAGAAAGAGGTTTTTATGGCCAATCCGGACATGAAGCCGGATTTAGGGAAATATACTATTGTGACAGGCCGTCAGCTTAAACCGGATGCGAGGGTGGATATTGTTCACGAGCTGCGGGAACTGGAAGTAGTGCCTACCAGCATGATGGATATATCCGATGGGCTTGCTTCAGAGATTTTCCATATCTGCAAAGCATCAGGAGTAGGAGTGACGATCTATGAAGATAAGTTGCCAATTGATAAGCAGACTTTCGATACAGCTGTAGAATTGAATCTTGATCCGATCACTTGCGTAATGAATGGGGGAGAGGATTATGAATTGCTGTTCACGATTGATCAGAAGGACTTTGCGAAGCTGGAGAAGCATCCGGATATCCACTTTATCGGACATATCACTAAAGCTGAAGAAGGGAAGTTCTTAGTGACCAAAAGCGGGACTGCCGTACAGATCAAAGCTCAGGGCTGGAAGCATTTTTAAAAGCTTTTTATCCGAAAATATGCCAATAACCTCTATTCTTTGCTTATCTGGCGGGAAGACCGATGACCGAAGTGCCGGTATTGCAAGTATTTACTATATATTAAGTCGCTTTTTCCTTTACTGATTCATCGCAAAGGAACATATGTAATGATAACGAAGCCTCGGAAATCAAAAAACCTCTTCAAAACTAATTGAAGAGGTTTTTTGATCCAGTACTTTTCTACATTTGCAGATAAAGTCATTTCTCGGACTTCAATTAGAGGTCTTAATGTTCCAGCTTGATGAAAGCTTCTTTGTTCGGATCTGTCTCAACATCCCAAAGGGTTGTTCCGCTCTGGGCTATTTTGGTGAGGTAGGTTGAGGAGGCCGTGGAATTGAAAGTGAAGTTCAGCGTGTCGGCCAAGTCTTCACTCCATTGGATAAACCCTTCTATCTCTTTTTCGTCTTCTCCGTAGATAAAGGAAATTTTGGCTGTTGCTATACCATTGATGTTCACAGGAGATATTCCATAGCGATTATCCAATACCCCACCGCTTTTGAATTCGAACATTGTGGGATTGCCATTTTCGATTAGGTATAGACGGGTCTTGCTTAGATCTATTGCTTCACCTAACTGATCATTGAGCATATTTGCACCATCTTTGGTTTGCAGATTGACAAAGAAATTGTGGGCATCAGGCAAACTGCAGCATTTTTGTTTTTCGATACAGCAAAACATCAAAAGTCCTAGAAGGGTCGATGTGATCAAAGTGGAATGTTTCATAATCTGCTATTTTATGGTTTGATGTTATGTACCATTTTTTTGCCGTAATCGTAGGAGTAGCTTCCTGGATTCCAATTCGAATACGAATACCAGCCATCATGTGCTCCACCCCAACCCCAATTCATATGAAGTGAAACATATACGTTACCAGATTCGCAAGCATAATCCCAAATTTCATTTTCGATGTAACCATCCACAACCCATGCATGGCCTTTCAGAGCAATACACCAGACCAGAATGCAAACTTCATCTCTGCTGGCGGATAAAATTGCTGGCCTTTGAGCATTTAAATCTTGTTTAAGTGTATAAAAGTTGAAATTTGAATATGAAGCCGATTGATATCCAAAATCATCTTTGAAAGCACTTGGGATCTTATTACTGAAAGCTCCGGATCCGTCACAGCCATAGTTCATATTGACACTTGATCCAATATTATGCATCAATAATGAGGTTGGAGAGCTTCCAGTACTATCAGGCATACTGCTCCAAACATAATTGCTTGGAGATTGATGGTATTTCATGACTTGTGCTATAGATGTTGCCACACATCCAGCTGGCGGTCTACCATTTGTTGGATTACTGCAGCCCATATATGGTGCGTAATTATTATACCCTACACCTTGACCCCAGGTTGTCGTTAATAGGGGGAGCACCTGAGCAAAGTAGTTTCTATGACAATCTTCTGGACAGGTCGATTCTGTTTGCGTGGATATTGCTCTAGTTTCACAGGGTTCCCATGATTGGGCCATTAAGTTAGTTCTAGGACTATTGAGTTCTTTGGCATTGGAGACCATTTCACTTGTTTCGGCCAACCATAATATCAAGCCATCTGGCAAAATCTCCTCATCTAAAGTAAGACTTCCATTTTCAGCAATTGCAAGAATTGGATTGATCCTATTGTCACCGGAAACTATAGCATATCCACCCTCTTCGTAATTGAGATGTGAAGATTTGGCAGACCATTTTCATCTGGAATTGATAGAGATTGGCTTACTGTCTTATAGGAAGGAACTTGTTCGTTTACTTTTGCTTTAGAGTTGTGCATGTCTTTAAATTCTAAAATAGAAGCAAGTCCTATTGCTTCTTCTAAGCTAACTGCGTTTTCGTTGGAGACTATTTCTGAATGTTCGTTTCTAGTAAATTCTTCGGAGCAAGAAAACAAGAAGATTATTAATGCAATTGCTGGGATGTTTTTGCGGATTAACATAAAATTTTTAATAAGAGGATATTAATAACTCCGGGAAAAATTGACTAACCGGCCAGTTAGTTGGTGTAAGTTTATAATTATTATTACTATTATACAAATAGATTTAAAAATAAATAGTTAATAGACTTTTGGGAAAAAGAAATATGCGTATCCGCTTATGTACTTTGAATTAATTCTAGAAGCTCAAATTTGGCAATTCCCCCTTTCTAAAAGGGGACAAGGGGGATTTCTTCAGGCTAGAGCCAGACATAATTCTAGTACGTGCATTCATGCGGATACACATAAAAGAAAAACCCTCTTGGAGTAATCCAAGAGGGCCTTTTTATAATTTGGAATCTAATCCGGGTTAACCGATAGATACTCTTTTGAATGCAGATACAGTCATTCCCTTGCTTACAGAGTCAAGGTACTGGGCAATAGACTTGCTGCTGTCTTTTACGAAAATCTGGCTCAATAGCGTATTCTCTTTGTAGAACTTGTTCAGTTTACCCAGAGCGATTTTCTCAAGCATTTCTTCAGGCTTGCCTTCAGCTCTGGCTTGCTCTTTACCTACTTCGATTTCTCTTTCTACTACAGAAGAGTCAACGCCGTCTTTGTCCAAAGCAACTGGATTCATCGCAGCGATTTGCATAGCTACGTCTTTTCCAGCTTCTTCCACATCTGTTCCGTTTGTGTTGGAGAGTCCTACCAATACACCTAATTTTCCGTTAGAGTGGATATAAGGCACTACCGCTTCGGCAGAGATCACTTCATAGTGGGAGATTTCAAGTTTCTCACCGATTTTACCGGTCATTTCTGTGATTTTCTCAGCTACTGTGATGTTTTCGAAAGGCAGAGCAAGAATTTCCTCAACAGAAGTTGCGTTGTTTTCTACAGCAAGATCAAGTAGTGTATTGGCAAATGCACCGAATTCTTCATTCTTGGCTACGAAGTCAGTTTCGCAGGTCAAAGTAAGCAATGTGCCTTTGGCTCCGTTTTCTGTTACTTTAGTTACAGCCACACCTTCTTTAGTCTCACGGTCAGCTCTGGAAGCCGATACTTTTTGACCTTTCTTTCTGAGGATGTCCACAGCTTTGTCAAAATCGCCTTCTGATTCGGTTAGCGCTTTTTTGCAATCCATCATACCGGCACCGGTCATTTGTCTCAGTTTGTTTACTTCTTGTGCAGTAATTGCCATTGTATTGTCAGTTTAAAATTAAACGGATTATGTTTTGTCTAAAAAACTTCGAAGTTCAATAGGAAGACCTTCGAGGTTTTGTGTTTTATAATTAGTAGCATTTTCATTAAGGGGAAACCTCAAAGGACAAATGCAGCTAAAACAAAAAAATTGAACATAGGCCGAAACCTGATGTTCAATTTTTAATTTATTTCAAATCAAGTTGTGGATTATTCTTTTGTTTCGGCGTCCACAGCTTTCTTAGCTTCTTCCTCTTCAGAAAGTTTAGCCTCTTCTTTGTCTTTCTTACGCTCTGAAAGACCTTCTTCGATTGCTGCGCCGAACGCTTTAACTAGTAAAGAAACGGACTTGAAAGCATCGTCATTGGCAGGGATTGCGAAATCAACCTCGTTCGGGTTAGAGTTCGTATCTACCAATGCGAAAACAGGGATACCAAGCTTTTTAGCTTCGGCAATTGCGATGTGTTCTCTTTTGATGTCCACTACGAAAAGAGCAGCAGGGAGTCTGCTTAGGTCAGCGATACCGCCTAGCACATCTTCCATTTTGTCTTTCTGACGGGAAACCATCAAACGTTCCTTTTTCGCAAGGTTCTTGTAAGCTTCCTCTTTCATCAATTTGTCCAAACCGGACATTTTCTTCAATGATTTACGGATAGTCGCGAAGTTGGTCAACATACCACCTAACCATCTTTCGGTCACGTAAGGCATGTTCAGTCTTTTCGCTTCAGTTGCTACAAGATCTTTCGCTTGCTTTTTGGTAGCAACGAACATCACTTTTTTGCCGGAGCGTACGATTTGCTTGATAGCATTAGATGCTTCGTCGAGGCTAGCAAGCGTTTTGTTTAGATCGATGATGTGGATACCATTTTTCTCCATGAAAATGTATGGAGCCATTCTCGGATCCCACTTTCTCGTCAAGTGTCCGAAGTGGACACCAGCATCTAGTAAGTCTTTATATTCTAATTTGGCCATAATATAATTTGTATATTCTGAAGTAAATCCAGATTAACGTTTTGAGAACTGGAATTTTCTTCTTGCTTTTCTACGTCCTGGTTTCTTACGTTCTACCATTCTAGGGTCACGGGTAAGGAAACCTTCTTTTTTCAATGCAGGTCTGTGTTCTGCGTCGAATTCGCACAAAGCTCGGGAGATAGCCATACGGGCTGCCTCTGCCTGACCTTTGATTCCTCCTCCGTCTACATTGATCTGGATGTCGTAGTTGCCTTCCACGCCTACTAGAGCAAGTGGCTGCTTCACTACGATCTGGTGAAGATCAAATGGGAAGTAAACTTCCAGAGATCTGTTGTTTACGGAGATTTCGCCTTTTCCTGGAGCCATGTAAATTCTGGCTACAGAGGTTTTTCTTCTACCGATTTTGTTGATCATTTCCATAATAGACGATTAAAGAGTGATGGCTTTAGGCTGCTGTGCCGCATGTGGATGCTCAGATCCTTCATACACGTACAGGTTGCCGTATAATTTTCTTCCTAATCTGTTTTTAGGCAACATGCCTCGTACAGCTTTCTCGATCAAGATTGTTGAAGATTTCTCTTTCAATAGTCTTGGCGTAGAAATACGCTGTCCGCCTGGATAGCCAGTGTGTCTCACATAAACTTTGGAGTCCCACTTGTCACCAGTTAGTCTGATTTTGTCTGAGTTGATTACGATGACGTTGTCACCACAATCAGCGTGAGGAGTGAAGCTTGGCTTCGTCTTACCTCTCAAGATTTTCGCTACCTCACTAGCCAATCTACCCAAAACTGCTGCTTGGGCATCCACTACCACCCATTGCTTATCTGCAGTCGCGGCATTGGCTGATACGGTCTTATAGCTCAAAGTATCCACTGTGTAACTGTTTAATATTTAGCTTGTTAAATTTATTTCACCCTCAAAAAGGGACACAAAGATAGGAGTATTTTGTTTTCGATGCAAAATATTTCCAATACTAAGTCCTAATTTTCACAGGCTTAGCGTCTTACTACCAATCAAAACCGGTCGTTTCTGGCTCTTTTTCGATCTGAATTTACTAGCTGGTTTTCTCTAGCTGATTGACCAAAACCTTGAAATCCTTTGGATAAGGCGCGTTTACGGCGATTTCTACACCGTCTATACCCTCAAAACCAATAGAATAAGCATGAAGCGAAACCCGCTGCATAATCGGTAATTCTTCTGTCTCTTTTTTTAAATTGAAGCGGCGCTTGATAGAAGAAAGGTATAAATGGTTTCCTCCATATAAGATGTCCCCGCAAATGGGCGACTTTAGGTAAGCCAAATGAACCCTAATCTGATGCAACCTACCTGTGATAGGCTTGCACTCGACTAAGGTGTGCGCATAGTAAGTCTTCAATGTATTGAAAACTGTCTGCGCCGGCTTGCCTTCCTTACTTACTTTGGCTATTCCTTTGTTGTTGGCTAAGAGATTGCGGTCCACCAGCTCATCGCTGAATTCCTTGATCCCTTCCACCACAGCATGATAGACTTTGTTTACTTTTCTGCTTTCAAACTGCATAGCCAAATGCCTGTAGGCCGCTGGATTCTTGGCAATCACTAGACATCCTGAAGTCTCCTTATCCAATCTGTGGCACAGTTGGGAATCGGGGGTGTGTGCCTTGGCAAGGTCTAGGATGTTCTGCGCTTCGTGTCTGTCGTCTAAGCTTGACAGATACGGCGGTTTATTGATTACCAGGTAATCCTCGTTTTCAAACAGAATAAGATTGTCAAAATCTACTTTCTTCATGGATTCTCCTGCCTCTTTCAATTGAGGCTGCAAAAGTAGGAAAAAAAAGATGGCTAAAAAACTTCTCTCGCTTTTATTCCTAGAGAGTTAACACTTTTAATTTAACGTCAGGGGAATCGTTTTTTACTAGAGGAAGTGAAAAACTAAAAATAGATCCTTTGCCCACAGTAGAACTCACGGAAATTTTGCTTTTGTGGCCTTCCAGGATATGTTTTACGATCGCAAGTCCCAATCCGGTACCGCCTTCTTTTTTGTTTCGGCTTTTCTCCACTCTATAGAATCGCTCGAATATGCGCTTCAAGTCTTCCGGCGGAATTCCCTGCCCATCGTCTTTTACATCTACCTGAATGCTGTTTTTATGGGTAGTCATGGAGACTTTCACCTCTCCGCCATTATGATTGTACTTCATGGCGTTGAAAATCAGATTCTGGCAAACCCTGTAGATTTTTTGCCTGTCCCCATTGGTCATGTAGGTTTTTCCGGACTCTGCCTCGAACTCTATGTGCATGTCACGTTTGGAGGCTTTGTGCTCAAGTTCCTCCATTACTTCTTCCAGAAGTTCTTTGAGGTCAAAATCCTCAAAGTTGAATTTAATCACCCCGCTTTCCATCTGGTTTAGCGTAAGTAGATCCTGAACCAGGATATCCAGTGAATCCAGGCTTTTTGCAGCCCGCTTCAGGAATCGCATCCTGACCTGCTTGTCATCTATGGCTCCATCTAGTAAGGTATGGATGTAGCCTTGGGTTGCGAAAATCGGTGTTTTTAATTCATGGGATATATCGGCTATAAACTCCCTTCTGAATTCCGCGTTTTTCTGTAAGGCATCTATTTCCTTTTGCCGTGCTATGGCGTAGGAATTGATCACTTTGTTGATTTTTCTCAGGGGGGAGATAGAGCCTTTTCGGCTTTTGTTACTGATCTCTGAGAGATCCTTTCGCTGGATTTTTTCCAGCAGGGAATAGATGTCTCCTATTTCTTTGAAGATCAAAAATTCCAGCATGAAAGAAATAAGCAGGTAGGATGAAGAGAACGAAACTCCCCATGCCACGAAAAGTATTATTGGACTAGCTCCTTCCATCAGGGACAAGAAAGCCGCAACCAGAGCCGAAATGGCTACGGATAGGATCAAAGAAATTCCCCTAGAGGTAGTAAACATTTATTGGCCTAATTCGAATTTGTAGCCTACACCCTTTACAGTAGTGATGTATTCTTCTCCGATTTTCTCCCGTACTTTTCTGATGTGTACATCCACTGTCCTTGCTAGGACAAATACATCAGCTCCCCAGATATTCTGGAGCAACTCATCCCTACTGAAAACGATATTAGGATTTTTAGCCAGAAAATACAACAATTCAAATTCCTTCTTCGGCAGGGTGATCGTCTTGCCTGATTTATCTATGGTGTAACTTCCCCTGTCAATAATCAAATCCCTGATTTTGATTTGGATCTGTTCTTGTTCCTTTTTGGATTCCCGTCTGAACAAAGCGGAAATCCTACTCATCAGCGCTCTAGGCTTGATGGGCTTGGTGATGTAATCATCGGCTCCTACATCAAATGCCGCCACTTCGGAGTATTCTTCCATCCGTGCAGTCAAGAAGATAATAAAGGTGTTCTTGAGTTCGGGGATCTGTCTGACTTGAAGGCAGGTTTCTACCCCGTCCTGATTGGGCATCATGATGTCCAGCAGGATTACGTCAGGTAAAAATTTTGAAGCGATCTTTACTGCTTTAACTCCATCCTCTGCAGTGGCCACTTCATAGCCCTCTTTTTGAAGGTTGTATTTCAGGATTTCAACAATATCAGGTTCATCGTCAACTACCAGAACTTTGATTTTTTGCTTGTCGCTCATCAGTGATGTCTTAATGTTTTGCTCAAAATTAAGAAATATTAAAGGATAGAAGCCAAATAAAAATTTGTCTGCACCCCTGCTGTCCTATAAAAATGACAGTTATGATTTGGAATGCCGAGAAAATGTTACCTGTATGTTACGGTAACTTTACTTAATTGTGTTTTAATCCTTTGGCAGAGACAATGTCTAGGTTTAGGGAGCCTATAAAGAGATTTGCCTTGATCTTCACGGGTATTTTGTTCTGGTCCTTGGTGACCCAGACCTTCACGGGGTATTCACCCCTGAACAGTTTATTCTTTGGTAGCTGTGGTGAAAAAATGTAAGTTTCTTTCTTGCCAAGATTTGTGTTCAGGGTTTCTGTGCCTTCGTAGATTAACTTTATGTTATATATTTCTTTATCGAAGAATCCGCGGATAATTACGGTGTCTCCCGCTTTCATTTCACTCAGATCTTGAGTTCTCAGGTAGTAAAACCCACTGACCAAGTCCTGCACCTGTCCCGGTAGATCAAAATTTTTGGTCTCTTTTAGGTTTTTGTTTTCCCTGTCGAATAGCTCGATTGTGGCGTTTTTGTTTTCCTGGTCAAAGTGTACATACTCATGTTTTCTGTACTTGCCTTCTTCGATATGCCTATAGGACATGGAGGGGAGGTTGGAATCTACATCTATATAGGTTCCCCAGTTATCATTTACTTTGCCGAAAATAGTTGCCGCGCCCTTTGTTTTACCGTACACATCTATTTTATAATGAGGCTTGTTGTTTTGCTCATGGGGTTTTTTGGAAATCTGCATCTTTGCGTCAGCTAGATTCAGCCATCCGTAAGACACCTCGAAAGACAGCTCCTCTCCAAATATATATGGAATTGGAGTGGCGTCCTGACCTTCTGCAGAGAGTCCGGCGAAGGTGAGAAAAAGCAGGAGAGGAAGTGATCCTAGGATTCTTTTCATAAATTAAACTGACAATACCTGACGAAAAGAGTGGCATTTCGTAGGTATTACGAAAAAACGTGCCGAAAGGCGATTAAAATTACGAATTTGCCATTCCAAAACAATAGTACTGGACATCTTGCGAATAGTCCACCGTTTATTTACTTTCATATAACTATAGATACTAACAAATACAAGCATGAGTAATAACGCTGAAAAATTAAAAGCCCTACAACTGACCATCGATAAGTTGGACAAAGCTTATGGCAAAGGTACTGTCATGAAGTTGAGTGACAACAAGGTCGTGGATGTCCCGGCGATTTCTACCGGTTCATTGGGATTGGATATTGCTTTGGGGGTAGGAGGTATTCCCCGCGGTAGAGTAATAGAAATATATGGGCCGGAGTCTTCAGGTAAGACTACGTTGACGCTACATTGTATAGCTGAAGCACAGAAAGCCGGAGGATTGGCGGCTTTTATTGATGCAGAGCATGCTTTTGATAAGAGCTATGCGGAGAAGCTGGGGATTGATACTGAAAATCTTCTGATCTCGCAGCCAGACAACGGAGAGCAGGCACTAGAGATAGCTGAGCATTTGATCCGCTCCGGTGCTATTGATATTATCGTGATTGATTCGGTTGCTGCCTTGGTGCCAAAAGGCGAGCTGGAAGGCGAAATGGGAGATAGTAAAATGGGACTTCAGGCCCGGTTGATGTCACAGGCTTTGCGTAAGCTTACCGGAGCAATCAACAAAACAGGATGTTCCTGCATATTCATCAACCAGCTCCGCGAAAAGATCGGGGTGATGTTTGGTAATCCGGAAACAACCACTGGCGGGAATGCTTTGAAGTTCTATGCTTCCGTGCGATTGGATATCCGAAGAATCGGGCAGATTAAAGAAAGTGCTGACAATATTCTTGGCAACCGTACCAAAGTGAAAGTAGTCAAAAACAAAGTGGCACCTCCGTTTAAAGTTGTTGAATTTGACATCATGTATGGGCAAGGAATCTCCAAAGTAGGGGAAATCATTGATCTGGGAGTAGAGTTGGATATAGTCAAGAAGGCAGGTTCATGGTTCTCTTATAATGGAGAAAAGCTCGGACAAGGCCGTGAAGCTGTAAAAACACTTCTATTGGATAATCCTGAACTGATGGAAGAACTTGAGCTGAAAATCAAAACTGCCTCGGGATTGTCCTCATCGAAAGCGACCAGCGAAGCAGTAGAACAAGAAGGGGAGTAAATCCTTTCGGTTTAGCTGTTTTTCAATATACTAAGAGGGCGATCAGCACATGATCACCCTCTTAGTTTTAATCCTACTATTTTGTCTTTTCAGCCTGCTTTTTGCGTATTGGGTTTTCTGGGGTGGCTGAACACGTCATTTTTTAAATATTCTTTTTATCGCGACAACAGGTTAGGCGTTGGGAGTCATTGGTGGCCTTAAGTTAAGTTGTTCTGATAGCTTCTACGGGATCCATTCTGGCCGCAAGTGTGGCCGGTACTATCCCCGATACTACTCCGATGGCAGTGGATATGCCCAAGCCTAGAATGATATTGGCCAAAGAAAGCACTATTTCCAAACTTCCCAGCTGTATGAAGGTGAGGCAGTACACTATTACTATTCCTGCTATTCCTCCTATCAGGCTCAGGCAAATGGATTCGAACAGAAATTGGAATAGGATAAAATAGTTTTTTGCACCCAGCGATTTCTGAATGCCAATAATATTAGTCCTTTCCCTTACTGAGACAAACATAATATTGGCTATGCCAAATCCGCCTACCAGGATCGAAAAACCTCCGATAACCCATCCTGCTACAGAGATGACGTCGAATATGGAGCCGATGGCATTTTGTATGAATTCAGTTTTGTTCAGAGCGAAATTATCCTCATCTCTTGGTCTCAAACCTCTTTTGGCACGAAGCAGTCCGGTCATTTCATTTTCCAGAGCCACCAGTCCTATGTCTTCTTCCAGTCCTTTTACCGCGATGGTCGGTTCTAGTCCGTTTCTCCCGGTATAGTACATTTTATTGAAGGCACCATAAGGGATCAGGCATGCTTCGTCTTTGGATGGGGCGTCAAACAAGCCTTCTCCCTCTTCTTTAAATACCCCGATCACAGTGAATTTCATGCCTTTTATTTTGATCTGCTTTCCGAGCACTTCCTGTTGGGGGTA
>CBFGUY010000130.1:0-11846 GCA_965651895.1 uncultured Algoriphagus sp.
CATTTCCCCCGCCTCCAAAAGTAATCCCTGTAGTTCCCAAAGAGACAGTTCCACCAGAGACAGTAAATGTTACCGTCTGATTGTCACCATCGGCATCATTGACCTGGATATTGTTTGCCAAGGCCACGTTGATAGCGTCTTCCGTCACACTGGGTGCTGAAGGAGCTGTGGCAACTGGTGCAGAATTAGCTGCTGTGGCCAACAATCTAAAATTATCAATGGCCCATTCTTCTGTGTAAGAGTTATTTGAAGATGCCCTCAAACGTAGTGAAAGCGTACTTCCCGATCCTGGAATGGTTTTGGTAAACTCGTTAAAAGCTTTGGTCAATACCGTGCCATTACCGATACCATTAAAATCAGTATCCTCCGCCAATTGCTTGTACTGATTTAAAATAATATCAGGTCCAGGAGGTTGGGCTCCTGAATTGGCTCTAAAATCTATCAATTTTTGATACGCCGCCCCATCAATACTGTACTCGACGGTCACATAGTCATCATGTGAAAAGCCAAACAAGATGCTTTCCCATGCAGCATACGTTGACTGTGCTGCAAATAAGCCTTGAAAAGTGATGTTGTTTTTTCCGGAAATATCGATGCCGCTCCAAACGATTGTTTGTTCTGCGTTTCCAAATGCATCATGATCTTCTCCGGCCCAAAACCAACTTCCCTGAACGTTAGAATAAGGTCCATCGGAAAGAGAAGGATCCAAATCAATATTATTCCCTTGGGTTCTTAAAAAATAAGCAATAAAAGGAGTCCCTCCGACTCCTCCATTGTAGGATGGAGACCTTGTGCCACTTGAAGGTGCCGTGGCATTTTCAAAGTCATCGGACCAAAATTGGACTTGGCCAAAGGATGTCAGGTGTATGCCCACCAAGAGGATTAGAAGTAAAATTTTTTTCATTTTTCTTTAGTTAATATTGACTTTCCAATCATACAGATCCAAACTTTAGCAACTGGAAAGATTTTTTCATTTTATAAGACTGTGGGCCCGATTTTCAAACTCAATAGAGCCGATGATATAAACCAGCAATTCTGCACTAGCTAGTAAACATTATATTGCTTTATGCGAGCCTCTTGCTCTGCTCCTAGCATAGGCTGGTTTTGGTTTACCCGGGAGAAAAAGTCCTCCGCGGATTCAACTCCATAATCACTACTGACAATCTGTAGTATAATAACCTCCTCATCCACACAACCAATAGCTCCGCGATTTTTAGAAAGTACCGTTCCAGGAGCGTGTTGATGCTTTTCTCCGATTACCTTTTCCGCTTTTAATACCTTAAAAGGAGTTCTCCCATACAGCGTGTCAGCTCCCCCGTTCCAAGGATTGCAGGCCCGGCATAAATCCACGATCTCCCCCGCATTCATATACGCCCAGTTGATGGTCGTATCCCGTTGACTGGGAAAAGGACAATAGGCAGAAGAATTTGGCTGCTGTCTGGAAGGCATGACAGATCCGAAATGCAACATCTGGGCAGTATTTTGGGCAGCAAGGGCAATCTCCTCAGAAAATTTCACCGCCAAGGAGCCGAAAGTCTCAGATGCATCTATTACAATCTCCTCTTCCCAGATGATATTTCCTTTGTCAAATTGCTTGTCCATCAGATGAACGGTAAGCACCGCCTCTTTCTCCCCGGCCTTCAGTGTTTCGAAAATCGGCATTGGTCCTCTATACTCAGGTAATTTCCCCATATGGAAGTTTATCCACTTTTGAGGATAGGTTTGTAATAAACTCTTGGGTACCAAATAGGGAAATCCTATACTAAACATGGCAGAGGGGTTAATCTCTTTTAGCCATTCCTCTAATTTTCCAAATTGCCCCCGATCACTAATGGTGAATAGGGGTATTTGTGATCCGAATATGCCCTTAACAACTGATACTGTTTCAACATGCTGTCCGTCCACTACCACCCCTGTAAGGTATCCTTCGAGATGAAGTAGCTGGCATGCTGGAAAAGCAGACTTGCCGGCACAAAAAACCACGATTTCAGTTCGTCTATTCATATGCAGGTATAGCTATTGACCCATCCCGAAGTAGCACTATTAAGCGGTTTACTTACCATTTTGATATATGCTTCTTGTATCTGATTTATGTTCATTGCACCTATGATTTCCAGTTGGCACGTTCCCTTTTCATCGGGAACCATCTTTGACTGATACATGGGAGCCATAGAGGTCTGGGTTGTTTGGTCAAACAACAATTTGCCTCTAGGTGTCTGAAATTCCATTTCCATGATATCTCTGCATACTTCCTTTCCATTGTGCTGGCGTTTTTCCATCAATTCCAGAATGGAAGAGGCCAATAAAGAAGCTTCATACCCCAATAAGGAAAATAGATTAGCGGATTTTCCAATGGAAAGCATACTATCTACAAAAACCCGGTTCTCTTCATTCAAGAGCTTTTTGCTCCATGATGCTAGACCTAGCACACTTTGATTTGGAAATGGTGATTCAGCCAATACCGATTCTTCCAAACCAAAAGGAGGCAGAATTACGGTAAATTGATCTGAGGGAAAGTTTGCTTGTAATTCCTCAAAATACCATTGTACATAATCCCCACTGAAAAGCGAAAGAAGGCAATCCGCTGAATTGCCGGAATCAAACCACTTTTTCAATTCATGTAAGTTGAAATCATCCCTTTTGTAACCAGTGGCATGGTTGTATAGGATAGTTCCCCCAGCTTCAGAAAATCCAGTGTATCCGGCATGGCTATGTAGATAGCCCCCATCATAGTAGCCTGTAACATTCACTGCCCTGGTCAGTCCCCGTTGGGCGGCCATTTCAGAAATCAAAAAATTCCCTAAAGAATTATGTAGAGAATGGTACAGTGTATTGCTTGATCTTGGCCATTCCTGGGGAAGGTTTGCTCCACTGTCCAAAACTACCAGAATTTTGTTTACCGCTTTGAAAAGTGGCCTTATCATTTGTGCGGTTTTATGACTGATATAGGCAATAACCACTTCAATTTCGCTGGACAAAAGCATTTTTTCCACCAGATTGTAACACAATTGGGGATCCGTACCAAAGCCTATATTCTCTGATACTATTTGGGGCACATATTTTTTTTGAGCAAGGAAACCCTGCTTTAGCCCCTGATGAATATCAACCCCAATAGAGGCGTAATAGGTAGATCGTGGAAGTAGGAGTCCAATTTTCTTCATGTGTGTTAGTATTGTATCTCAAAGGCCAAACCTGTCCAGTCCGCTGCGGCGGATCGGGAGAATCCCGCGTTGCTTATAGTCATCCCACTGGTAGCATTTGCGTCATGCATAGCCGAGGTAGTCAGTATCGATTCCATATCAAAAACATGACTGCCCATTGCTCTCGCAATGGACAGTCTTTGGCTTATCATTGTCTGCTCGGAAAAATCCCGACAGTCGCGATAGAATAGTTCATGACTAAAAATGGATTCATGATTCCAAGAGGAATATTTCCTCCAGTTGCGGTGGTCTCACCAGAAACCTGCAAATTCCCATAGTATCCATTGGCTGCAGAAGCATAAACCTCGCTGCTGCTAGCAGCCAAAAAATTCCCTGTAGGAATATTATCCTCTCCCCCTAAACTGGAAACAGGCATTTTTACTGAAATAGGAGCAGCACTGTGTATGTGGGCCGGTAGATTAGTAGTCAAAATATTCGTCTGGGTAGTTCCTCCTCTTTCACCCATCCTATAATCAGGAAGACCAGGCCCCTGATCTTGACCTATCGGCATCCTACCGCGTAAATCCGGCAATGCAAAGGTTGTTCTGCCATCTCCGCCATAGGTAGTCCCGATCAGGGAAAACAAGGCCGTATTGGTGGAAATGGCTAATAATTGGCCCTCACATAGTGCATAACCTCTTGGTGCAAAATTAAAGGCGAACAATTTTACCTCGCCTATAAATGGTTCTGTTGACATAATTTTTATTGGTTAGAAATGAAAAATTAAAATTTTACTTTATAACATCTAGAATAATAGCAGCTACAACATCTCCTTTGGTTTAGCGGCTGAAAGACCTGAAAAACCTAATTCTAAAATCCTCCTGATTCAAAATGCCTCTGTTAGAAATCTTAACTTCCTTAAATCCTGAAAACACCTCCTCATAATAGTGCTATAAAGAAGTATGCACATTTACCTATAAGGATCTATAATAAACACAAAGCATTAACCTCTAACAGACCATTTTTCCCAACCCTTGGTGCCAATAAAAGTGAAGTTTAAAGTTATAACCTCAATCCGCTGCTAAAACACCCTACTAGCTATAACAATTTCTCCTCAAAAGCTGATTAAATGTAGATATTATAATCATAAATCGCTAGTATGAATTAAAATATACGTATTAATACTTACAAAAAACTAAAATTAGAGGTTGAAATTATATAAAGTAGAAAAAGGCTTCTGAAATTTATCAGAAGCCTTATATCTCATGAAGCTTAACTGCTAGTTATCAGGGAAAAACAGTTTCCCCTGATCAATAACCTCCTGCATTTTCGGTCAGTCAGGAATACCGCCTTCTACAACAAACCAAAAACTGTTTAAATGAGAGAATAAAGTAATCTTGCCAAGCTATCTCAGGTCTCCTGTCTACAATCCAGTAAAGCAAAGAAAATAACACCACTGGCATCATTTCGGATAATCATAAATTCTAATTGTTAATAATGAAGTGCAAAAAAAATACTGAAAAATAAATATTATAATATATAAAACGATCAATTATTAAAACATCCCGCTTTCTTCTAAGGCTCTAAATCACTTCCACTTAAACGCAAAATAGGAAGTCGGCTGGTCAGTGGCGTTTCCGATCCCATGCAGTAACTGGGATTCAATGAAATAGAAGTCCCCAGGGGTAGCATGATATTCCTTGCCATCGATCGTCATGACAGTCTCACCGGAAATCACCAGTATTATCTCACTTTCTGTATGTGAATGTGGTTTATGGCTAGGTCCCTTTCCCTCCAACGTAGTGGTATGCATTTCAAGTCTCTCACACATGGCGGTGGATCTGTCAAAATAAGATCGGCTTCCTCCCCTATCGCTAGGATGAAATGTAAGCGAATCTTCATTGATCACCAGGGAGCCTCCTGATGCTATACCTCTGGAAATATCCATGGGTTTTCTAGCCTTGTACCTGATTACGAAATAGGTAAGTGGGCTATCTCCCACATTCGAAAGCGAATGCATCTGCTGTGGCATCAAAGAAACCACCCCGTTTGCAGCTAGAACTTTACTTTCTCCCTCAATCGTAACTTGCATCAATCCTTCCTTGACAATAAGAATCTCCTCTATATCCTCATTTGCATGTGCTGTACTTGGATCCGCGCCTACTTCCTGTGTGGTTGCGTGCATTTCAAGGTATTCAAAATGCGGGGAAGTGCCTTCGAGGATCGGTCTTCCTGTGCGGTCACCATTTGGGATGACTTTGTGGTCTGACCATCTATAAAGTCCTGATTTTATGGGATTCAGCTGCGCAATAGTAGTGAGTGGCATAAAGCAAATGAGATAAATGAATATAGACTTCATACTCCAAAAATTAAAATTTAGGCAAACATGGGCGAAGTTGACAATACAGATGATTGGCATCCAAAGTAGCCAAACTCTCATATCAAAATAAATGTAATAATATTATGCAATAATCTATAGTACTGAATATTCTAGCCAAAAGAAAAAACCTTACCGTATTTTATGCCGTCTATACATCTTCTAACCAAATCCCATTTTAAAAACCAAATTCTAAATTTATGAAGATCTTTACACTCTTTGCCGCCTTGGCTTTAACCTCATTCTCAATGGCGCCCAAAGTGGCTACCGTGGACACAACAGAAAGCACCATCACCTGGACTGCCAAAAAAGTAACGGGTCAGCATCATGGCAAGGTGCCCATCACATCCGCAACGCTCGATTATCAGGATAATAGGATCCTGGGCGGAAATTTCGAGATGGACATGACCAGCTTAACTGTAGAGGACATTACCGATCCGGGAATGAATAAAAAACTAAGCGACCACTTAAAGTCCGATGATTTTTTCTCTGTGGAAAAACACAATAAATCCATATTCAAGATCACGGATGCCAAGACAAGTGATGGAAAAGCATACCAAATCACAGGAGATCTCACCATCAAAGGAATCACCAAACCGGTTACTTTTCCTGCTACTGTGTCAGTGAGCGGGGGGAAGATCACAGCTACTGGAAAATTGACTTTTGACCGTACCCACTATGATATCAAATTCCGCTCTGGTTCATACTTCGAAAACCTTGCCGACAAGTTGATCTATGATGATGTGGAACTAGACGTAAAACTTGTTGCCAGCGAGTAATACACGGCCTTAGGTCTGCCATTTTCCGACATTGCCTGCCAAAACCAGTTCAGATGTATAAATGAACTGGTTTTTTGTTTCTAGTTTTTGCTCTAAGTCTGGAACTTGAACCAAGTTCAGAACCTGCTTCCTCCAGATTTGCGGCAATACTCTTTTGTTTTCCTAAGCTTATTTCCAATTTTGCTATGGTAACCTACATACTAGCTTACATCCGTGATTTTCACGATTCTATTCTTAGAGAACCGGAATTCAGACTTGCCTCCAATCTTGAGCAAATCCCCTTTCTTCAGTCCATTCGGTAAATCAGTAGCTAAAGTTGCTTCATAATCAATGTCCACTGAAACTATGGCATCTTTAAATGACCAACTTTTGATTGTCTGTTGTCTCTCGGTAAAATAGTCTTTGGCAGTATTTGCCAGCTTTACAAATTCCTCCAAACCTTCAGTTCTAACTGTAAGTTTTCCATTAGAGTAGTTTTCAAAAATAACGGTCTCGTGCAGGTTAGCTATCATACCTTCAACATCAAAATTATTGTACGAATCGGCATAATCTTGGATTATTTGTTTTTGAAGATCGCTCATATAGCGAATATAATAAGACCTCTATTAGTTAAGAAAAATGAAGACATACTTTTATCCTGTGTTCATTCAGCATCTTACTAAAGATCCCATTTCACTGAAACTAATCCGTATCGTGGCTGTACCCCATAAGCATAAGTACTGATCAGATTCTCTGTAAAGCTATCTCTGCGGATAGATCGGGTATCCAGAATATTCCACACCGTCAACCTAAATTCCCAAGGACTGGATTTGCCCTGATAGCTTAGAAAAGCATTCAAGAAATCAAATGTGCTGGTAGTGGCGGAGGCTTTGTTCAGGTAGGCATTGTAAACATAATCCGCATTCAGTTTCAGCCCCTTCCAAATATCCCAATCCAATTCGATTTTGGGACTATGAGTGCTGAAGGTATTACGTGCACTGGTGGATCTGTAGAAATTCTGATCCCAGGTATAACCCAGATCTACTTCTACAGTCTTCCACAAGGTAGTAGTAAACTTGATGTTATAAGAGTGGGCAAACTGACAGTTGTTAATCAGATTTTGATCTACCAGGCTGTTCGTGGAATAGTTGTTCCAGTTTCCTCCCCCGCTGACTTTGAAGGTCTGAAAGCGCTTATCACCATTCAAGCTAGCAGTCAGAGACTCATTGACAGGGGCTATGTTCCGCACGCTCAGGATTCTGTTTATTCCTGAAAAATCTGTGGTGTTTACCAGGTCCTGATGCTTTCTTGTCCAACTCAAGCTCCCGAAAATATTTAGAGAAGAGAAGAAATCAAAATGATTGTAACCAATTGATTGGGTGTAGAACAAACCATTATCCAGCTGTCTGTTACCTCTGAAAACCGAATTGTAATCCGAAATCACAAGGCCTTGCGCCAGCTTTTGGATATCCATGAAATTCGCCTGTGTACTGAACCTGTAAGTCAATGAGCGATTGGACCTGATATTCCATTTTGAATACATTCCCGGTAGCAGCAATAACTTATCATGAGCCATTTTGTCTTCCATCTGAGTATCGGTCCATGTATAGTTATGCAGATAAAGTGATGGGCTGATGATCAGTGATTTCCATTTTGTCTTGTAAGTCATGCCGAGGTACAAATCCTGAAAATCAAACCTGGAATCATTCTCAAATTCCTGTAAACCTTCCTCTAGGGACGTATCCCCCTGATCCACACTTCCTACCAGACTTTGCCCGGTATTGGTATAACCTAAGCTCCAATTAAAATGATTGGTAGGATTTAGGATCGCATAGTAATTGAATACTCCCTCTACCGTTCTTGTTTTGATATCCTGGTTTTGAAGGAAACGATAAGTATCTCTGTCTAAAAGCGGGACTAAACCACCAAAAGGGTTTTGACTTGTAGTCAAGTCATAAAGGGGGTTCTGATATTTTTTCTCCCAATTCACTTCCATGGAAAACACTCTTTTGTCAGAGGGAGCATGAAACCATTCCCCTTTCTGTTGGATCGCATAAGGCTGTCTGCTTTGATAGCTAATGATCTGCTGTTGGATATTCCCAAAATCAGAGTCTTGGAAGTTTTGGTTGCCGATATCAGCCAGTTTCCCAAAAAAACTGTACTTCACATATGTTTCTTCTTTAGGGGTAAACGTCACCGCATACTTCATCAGGCCAGATTTGTTCTCGACTGTACTTGCGGAAGTGAGTGTTTCCTGATTGTTTTCATCTGTTCTCATATAAGTTCGCTCTGAGGAAGACCCCAATTTATTTTTGGAAGCTGACCCGATCAGAAAGCCCGAATGTAACCAACGGGAATTGGGATTATAATTCAAATTAACGGCAGCGAGTTCAGTCCTTAGATCACGTGCGTTGTTACGTTGCGCCATAGGAATCCCCATGTCTTCGGCATTTACATTCAGTGTAGATCCGGATTTGCCAGAAAGATTTGTCAAGCCTCCGCTGAACCTGAAATAGTCCTGAAGAGTAAATGCCAGCTCCCCCACGTTATTGGCATCGGCTATCAGGTTGAGATTCACTTTGGGGGCATAGTAAAAAGCATTTGCATGCCCTAAATACCGTTCCTCAGGTCCAGCCCCTGCGGACACATCTCCAAAAACCAGGTTCTTTTTCCCATCCTTTAACTGAATGTTCAATGCCAGATTCTCATCATTGTCCAGTCCGCGCACCGGAGCTATTTCATTATAATTCTTTAATACCTGTACACGGTCCACCGCATTGGCAGGAAGGTTTTTAGCGGCAAGCTTCGTGTCGCCGTCAAAGAAATTCTTTCCATCTACCATTACCTTGTCCACCTTCTTTCCCTGCACCTTCACTTCTCCATTGTCATCCACTTCAAATCCTGGCAGCTTTTCCAGCACATCCCTAAGCTTTCGTTCGGTACCTGTGGTAAAAGCATCAGTTTTATAGGTCAGTGTGTCACCCTTCATCGTGATGGGCAGCTCTGTCACCACTTCCACCTGGTCAAGCATAGTCTCATCCTGGCTTAGTACGATCTTTAACAGCTCTTGATCCGTCCATTCAGTCACCTTCAGTTCAAACTGCCTGTATCCTACAAATGTAACCCGGAGCAAGTATTCTGAACCTGGAACCAGTCCGATCTTAAACCTTCCATTTGCATCTGAGATGCTGAAACCACCTATTTTCTGGGTGCTTTGGTTTACCGCTACCACATTGGCATATGCTACGGGCCGGTCCAAAGTATCAAGGACCTGACCTACTAGGTTTTTGTTCTGTGCAAAGGAATACGATACCAACAGAAGTAAAAATCCTGTTGAGAGCAGGCGTTTGAGAAGCGACATAGTTGAAATAGTTAAATCGGTCAGTTCCCTATCCTGATAGTCATTTGATTGCCATCACCGGGCTTACCGGAATACCGCTGCATCATTTCCTGCATTTTCTTCTCAGAAAGTTCCTGATAATCCTTTCTACTGATCGATTCCCCTTTCTTTGGGATCTCTATTGCCACCGGTTCATTGGGATTCAATACTATCCGCTCAGCGATATAGGTCATCCCCTGATTTTGAAGTTCCAGGATCAGGCCGGGCAATCCCCAAAATTCCCCCGGCCCGTGGCTTACAGGTATCTGCATAGTAAACCAAGCCACCACATTCACAGTATCTTTAGTCTCTAGCATTTCATCCTGCCCCATGGAAAAAGTCTTACTATCCACTATCCTGGAGTAAGTTGCTTTTTGACAGGTATATTCCCCTATCTTCTTGCTTTCACCGGTCAATTCCCATTCATAGGTTGCCAGGCTGTCTTTTACCAAGAATCCCTTTCCCATCAGATCCTCTTCTTGGATGTAGTTTTGCCCTGCGACATTCTTATAAAAAAGTCTATCCTGATTGCCGGTGTTGATCACTATACTTGCTCCAGCAGATGTAGCTGTGGCCGGCCCAGACCCCAAGCTTTCTACTTGCTTCCAATTGGATTCCGTCTGGGTAAAGGAAAGTACATATTCCCGCTCCATCTGTTTTTTCAATTGCTTCTGTAGATCAGCCATGACCTCAGGTGCCATTTTGGTACTGTCCATGGAAATTTTGAAACTTGATGAGGACTTATAAAAAGCCCTTCCACTCAATCCCTGTGCTGCAGCGGTAAGAACTGGGCCCATGAGGGCAAAGGCAAGAAATAATATACGTATGTTCATAGCAATTGATTTTGTTGCTACAAACCAATATAAACAGGCCTTACCACTGAGTTAAGCACTGTTAACGTGTGTTAACATCAGGATTTATGTCTTTCTTAGCCTCTACTTTAGCATCGTGAAAAAGCTCCAATTCAAACGTATAGGAATTTTGATCGCCCTGACTTTGGGGATGAGCATAGCTGTGCAGATCTTTAGAAACTTCACGCAGTTTAAGCAAAACGAAACCCAGTTGGCCGCCGATATACAGCAAAGTCTGGACAATGCACTGGAAATTTATTTTGCGGATCTGGCCAAAACGGATGTAATCACCCTGTCAGAGAAGAAAAACTCTACTCTTATGTTGAGGCGTAACAGTAAATCGGAAACAGATACCGTCAAAGGTGATTTCCTTAAGCGAATCGGGGAAAGCAAAGTAATAGTTAAGGCAATTGAAAAAATGGAATCCGGGGACACTTCAAGTCTGGACTGGTTTGGGGATGAGCTCGACTACAAAAAATTCAAAATACATACACAAATAGACACACTTGATACTATTGAAGCGCATGCAATCCAGGGCATCAATATTTTCCGGGGGCTCAATGCCGCTGACAGTCTCAGCAACCTAAAAGCGCTTACCAACCAGATCATCATTTCCATTACCAGGGATTCCTTGGATTTTGACAAGATAAACAGGCTTGTTAAGGATGAACTGGACAGAAGAGACATCAGGATCGATTACGGGCTGCTGCACTACGATCGCGATACCATTTCGGGATCTTTTAATTACCCGGCTTTGACGGAAATGCCCTTTTCCACCCTATCCAAATCCACCTTCCTTCCCCGTGGTCAGAAGTTGGAGATGTATTTTGAAAACACAGCATTGACCGTGCTGAAACGCGGTATTTCAGATATTCTTATGTCTGTCATCTTTCTTTTGGTTATTGCAGGCGCATTTTATTACCTCTATCACACCATCAAAAACCAAAAGGAAATCGCAGAGATCAAGGAGGATCTGATCGGGAATATTACGCATGAATTCAAAACGCCTATTGCCACCACACTATCAGCAATAGAAGGGATAGAGCAATTCAACCCCGAAAGTAATCCCGAAAAGACCAGAAGGTACCTGGGGATTTCCAAGAGTCAACTGCTCAAATTAAACCTAATGGTGGAGAAACTTTTGGAGACAGCAACGCTGGATTCCGGACAGTTGATTTTAAAAAAGGAAGTAATCAACCCCTTGCCTGTGCTGCAGTCTCTGGTGCAAAAATTCCAGACCCTATCCCCGGACAAAGAAATAGAACTCGTCCTTCCCACCAAGGTGTCCACTATACATGTGGATCCTTTCCACTTCGAAAACGCACTTTCCAATCTACTGGA